>JBAWDM010000133.1:0-34101 GCA_049590735.1 Asticcacaulis sp.
GTCGTTCAGCGTGCCTGGGGCACAGCCGATCTTCTGAGCCACCGACAAGATGGCTGTCCATCGCGAAGTGTAATCGGCTTCATGTTCGAGAACCATCCGTACAGACCGTGCGCGGATCTCAGGGGAAAATTTATTCGTCGTTTTGTTTGTCATAGCCCTATCTACTCACGAGTTAGGGCCTCCGGCAAACCCGGGGCAGTTCAATTCCCGCAGGATAATCGGCTGGGCGACAAGCGATCGGCTAAAGAAGGACTTGGCACTGATGGCGTTGAAACGCGCTATCACCATCCGCCGGCCTCCGCGTGGCGTCATCCATCATTCGGATCGCGGAAGCCAATATTGCGCCCATGCTTACCAAAAACTCTTGACGAGCTATGGCTTCATCCTGTCCATGTCGGGAAAGGGCAATTGTTATGACAACGCCATGGTCGAGACTGTGTTCAAAACTCTGAAGTCTGAACTTGTCTGGCGCACACTTTACAAGACCCGAAACCAAGCCGAAATCGAAATTGGCCAATACATCGAAGGATTCTATAACCCACGTCGACGGCATTCCGCCTTAGGCTACCAAAGCCCCATTCAGTTCGAGAGCACAGCTCTCAGAATGGCCGCTTAAACCGGAAATCGCTCTCCACGTTTTCCGGGCAAGTCCAGGGATGCCAGTTCCAGGGCAGGAGTTCATCAAGGCGGTGAGCGGGATGACCTGCAATGCGTGCGAGGACATCAGCAAGCCAGATCTGCGGATCGATTTTGTTCATCTTGGCGGTAACAATCAGACTGTACATGGCCGCAGCCCTTTGGCCTCCGCGATCTGACCCACAGAAGGTCCAGTTTCGACGGCCCAAAGCTATGCCTCTTAACGCCCGTTCGGCAGCATTGTTCGACAGACAGACCCGACCATCCGTCAGGAAGAGTGTGAAGGCGTGCCAGCGGCTGAGCATGTAATTCAAGGCTTTGCGCAGGTCGTGCCCATTGGGCAGCTTCGCTTTCTGATCTTGCATCCATGGCTCCAGATCGTCGATGATGGGTTTACTTAGCGTTTGGCGGACAGCGTGACGCTCTTCAGGACTTTTGCCATTGATGCCACGCTCGATCTCGAAGAGGGCATCGATCCGGCGCACCATTTCCATGGCAATAGGCGATAGGACGGACGGCTTCTTACCTTCGGCCTTACGGCGTGCATTCTGTTCGACGTCGGCCATGATGAAGAAAGGCCTCCTCGCATGCGCCCAGCAGGCAGCTTCTAAAATGGGCCCGGGACTTCGCCCCGGTTTATAAATTTCACCATAACCGGAGTAGGCGTCGGCCTGGAACAGACCTTTAAATTTAATCAGATGCGCTTGAGGATGTTCGCCACCGCGATCGCGGGAATAATAGAACATGGCCGATGGTGGCGACGTGCCCCCGAAGGGCTTGTCGTCTTTTACATAGCCCCATATTCGGCCCGTAATCGTCTTCCCCTCTGCCAGCACAGGCACTGTGGTGTCATCGCCGTGTAAACGCTCGGCCTTGAAGGTGTGCGCCTCAACCAGTCGGATCAGGGGCGCCAGCGCCAGACAGCTGGCGCCAACCAGATCAGCGACCGTTGACAGGCTGATCGGTACCCCTTCCAGCGCATAGCGCTCAATCTGACGATTGAGAGGTTGGTGCTGACCGAACTTCTCGAACAGGATCATGGCTATAAGGCTGGGGCCGGCCCACCCCCGTGGAATGGTATGGAACGGCGATGGCGCCTGGCTGATTTTCTCGCAATCCCGGCATGAGAACTTCTCGCGTACGGTTTCAATGACCTTCCACCTGCGCGGAATAGATTCGAGCGTCTTCGTGACATCTTCGCTGAGCTTGCGCAGACGATCGCTGCCACAGCAGTCGCAGACAGTTGGTCCAGGCACAACGACGCGTTCGCGAGGCAGGTGTTCTGGGAAGTTCAAACGGGTATGAGGCCGGCTGCGCGTAAAGCCAGCCACATGCGTCGCTTTTGAGACCGCCATCTCCGCCAACAGCTCGGCTTCCGTCGCTGTGGCCTCAAGCTCTTCAAAGGTCATTTCAAGCTGATCGGTCAGCCGGGCCGATCGTTCAGATGTCTGGCCATGGATTTGCCTCTGAAGCTTCTCGATGACAAGCTTCTGGTGGGCGATTATCGCCATATCCTCAGCTGCCCTGGCCTGAGCCACAGCGTATTCCGCCGCAAGGGTGCTGTGAGACGCCGATTTATGCCTCAGGGCCTCTTCAGCTGCCAGCCGTTCTGAACGCGCTAATACCAGCTCCGCCCGTAGGGCAGCGACATCATCCGGCAAGGCGTCCAGGGCGTGATCCATATACAGGAATGAATCATAAAACCCTTTCCCTGTATAGGGTTTTCGCTATATTTGATTCAACATGCTGTGACCTTAAATCCTAGCCGGCGCTGGTCGGTCGCCAGCTATGTTGGGGATTTCTCCACTCAATACCTTCGAGCAAAAAAGACATCTGACCGCTCGTCAGCTGGATCGCGCCGTCGACGGTAGAGGGCCAGATGAAGCGTCCATGGTCCAGTCTTTTTGTATAAAGCGACAGCCCAACCCCATCATGCCAGATCGTCTTAATCAGCCGACCACTACGCCCACGGAAGACATAGACATCGCCGGCGAAGGGCAGTCGGTGAAGATGTTCCTGGACCAACAAGGACAGTCCAGTCATGCCTTTCCTCATATCGAAGTGACCTGTGGCAATCCAGATTTTAGCGCCCGAACCGATGGGGATCATCGCAAGCTCTTCATGATCGCCGAGACCAGTTCAAGAGAAGCCCCAGCGCCTATGCTTACACGAGCACCGATTTTGAAGTCGATTGTTATCAACCCCCCGCCTGACTCTGACCCAGGGCCGGCTGGCCCATCCGCAAGTATAGCGGGACTGAAAGAAACGCCGCTGCTGGCCGCCAGAAACTGATCCCGCCATCTGTAAATCAGGCTTGTCGCCACATCGAACTGCCGGGCAACCTCTGTCACGCTTGAACCAGGCGAAAACGCCAGAGAGACAATCTCGCGACGCTGACTATCATGCCATTTCCGCCGACGTTCAGGGCCATTTAATAGAATTCCACGCGTCATAATTTGCAGCCTGCACTCGTAAGGACGTCCCTAACAGCGCAGCATCACAGATTCAAAGCGCAATTGGAATGTGGCCCCTTACGGAGGGATACATAACACCACCGAAACTATAGGAAATGCAAACTTTTGCAAGCTTTATGGTGGTAGTTTTGATCCGGTGGAACTCCAAACAAAGCACATAAACCGCAGTCATCCCATGTGTCGCGCAAGGGCAAAGCTTATTGCTGAACATTGCTATGGGAGGGCTTGCTAATGACCGCAATGCGCAAGGTCTTTGACGGCCCAGTTCACTACCGAAAAGACGCAACCGGCGAAACGTCACGCGAGGCGGCTATCGCTAAAAGCTTTACTGCCCCAACCCAGCGTGAGCGCGTCTATCGCGTCCTATTGGACTTAGGCAAGCCCATGACGCCTGAGGAGATAACCGAAGTTTTACACGAAGCAGGCGGTCAAGACATGCTGATGAGCGTAAGGCCGCGTTGTTCTGAACTCATGCGCCTTGGACTAATCAAAGACAGTGGCCTTCGCGGTATCGATGCGGGAGGCTGTAAGGCGATAAAGTGGCAAACCTGCCCCCTTTTATCGGAGGAGGAATAGGCGCGTTCATGAGAAAGCAAAACAACAAGGGTCGCTCAAAGAGCGGCCCCCCCTTTGTGATGATGCGATACGACCTAATGGACTCCGAGGCATGGCGGAGCCTTAATGCCGCGTCACGATCTATCTATCTCCAAATTGCACGGCGCTATAATGGCCAAAACAACGGCTTTTTAGGCGCGTCAATTGATTGTCTCGTGTCAGAGTGCAACCTAGCGCCAAATACCGTCACAACGGCCCTGAGGCGTCTTATAGAGGTGGGGCTAATCGTTAGGTCAAGAGAGGCCAGTTTTGCCTGTAAGGTGCGCTTGGCTTCTGAGTATGGCTTAACCTGCTATCCATGCGACCGTACAGGTCACAAACCGAGCAATGCCTTTAAACTTTGGACAGGTGGCAAGGCCGGTGCGGCTCCCGTTGGGCTTAATGGAAAAGAGGGGAATGGTGACGAAACGGGCAGCAAGGTCGCTTAGCCTTTTGGCTAGGCAGCGCCTTGACCGCCCTCAATGAAAGCATAGCCTATGGCTAGATATATATGCGTGCGACATATTGCGACCGTTCACTTGATAAGAACTGGTCTGACGGTGCCACGCAATGCGACCGTGAAGCCTGTTTAAAAGACCTACGGTGTCACATTTTGCGACCGTACCGACAACGGATTGCGACCGTGTTCTAAATTTCAAGCCCGTTCACACAGTGTGATCCATCAACTCCCCGGCGCAAATGTGCGATATCAACATTCATCAACAGACTTCACGTGCCTATCCGTTAATTCCCCGCGTACGCGTGCAAGGGGGCGGTCTAAGCCTTACAAAACTTGAGGCACGGATTCAGGTGAAAATAGCGTCACCACCGATTTTATTGACATCTGTAAACGGTTCGCACTGACTCGAGGATCGGGGACTTGCTAAGAAATCCTAAGGTAAACCGCGACCAAATAATTACGCGTGAAGTGAAAATATGCAGTCATCCATGAGACGCAACCTTAACATTGCTAACAGACTGAGGCGCTACCTCAATTTCTCTGAAGCTTCCTCTCAACCTATGAAGCAAGTTTCATCATGATTTTAATGATTGTTTTTCAAACGTAGGCTGAGGCAAATTCTTTCACAATGAAGTGTGATCTTGTTCCCCTAGCGCCCCCCTAGCGTCCCCACCCAGTTTCGGCATTTTTCTGAAATCACGTAAGTTATTGATTTTAAATGGCGCACCCAGCACGATTCGAACGTGCGACCTTTGCCTTCGGAGGGCAACGCTCTATCCAGCTGAGCTATGGGTGCCTGATCACAGATGACCGGATCGGCGCGGAACCTAAGCGAAACTTCTGCTGCACTCAATAGACTAAATGATTTTGCCCTCAAATTTGCCTTTTTAGATTTCGCCACAAAGTGCAAATTGCATCAAGGGGCGATTTGGGTTAAGCGCAACAGATAGGACGTTTTGTTGAAGGCTTTGCACATTATGAGCGACACTGTACCCGCCCCCGAAGTCATCTATGTTGATACCCATAAGGTTGCCTGTAATGGCGGTGGCGGGGCTTTGGGGCACCCTTTGACCTATTATGAAATGGGCGAGGACGGCTTAGTCGAATGTGGCTATTGCGACCGTCAGTTTGTGTTGAACCGTCAGGCGCATGATTATCATGATCCGGCACCGCGCCCTGAAGGCGAGCACTAAAGCGGTACAAGGAGCAGGCTTTGCGTTTTCTGCATACCATGGTGCGGGTACATGATCTGGATGCCGCGCTTAAATTCTGGTGTGAGGGTTTGGGTCTGGTGGAAACCCGCCGTATGGAATCGGATAGGGGGCGCTTCACGCTGGTCTATCTGGCGGCACCACTGGACGAAGATCATGCGCGGTCGTTCAAAGCACCTGAGCTTGAATTGACCTATAACTGGCCCGACGCTGAGGGTGTGGCTGAGGTCTATGATGGCGGCCGCAATTTCGGTCATGTCGCCTATGAGGTCGATGACATCTACGCGGCCTGTCAGCGCCTAAGCGATATGGGTGTAGTGATCAATCGCCCGCCGCGCGATGGTCATATGGCCTTTGTCCGTTCGCCGGACGGCATTTCGGTGGAATTGCTGCAAAAGAATAGCTCGCTGGAACCGATGGAGCCGTGGGTCAGCATGGCCAATACCGGAAGCTGGTGATCAGGCGACCTTTAGAGGCTTGATGGTTTGGGTTAGTTCCACCAGACGTTCCTGCTTGGCCTTGCGCAGGTCATAGTCCTTTTGCAGGTTCAGCCAGAAATCAGGGCTGGTGCTGAAGAACAGACCAAAACGCAGCGCCATTTCCGCCGTGATTGACCGGCGGCCCTCAATAATCGCCTTGATGGCAGCGCGATCGACACCGATACTTGCGGCGAACGTTCCGGGCTTTACGCCCAGATCATCCAGAAAATCTTCCTTAAGCATAAGGCCGGGATGTTCCAGCTCGATGTGTACGCTCATATCGTCACCTCAGTGATAATCCAAAAACTCAACGTCAGATGCATGGCCGTTCTGCCATCGAAAGATAATGCGCCACTGATCATTGACGCGAATGGAATAAAAGCCTTTTCGGTCGCCTGACAAAGCTTCCAGCCGGTTTGACGGTGGCACGCGCAGATCATCCAGCTGGGTCGCAGCGTCAAGATAACGCAATCGTCGCAAGGCCTGCTTTTGTAAGCCGGCATCCATGCGCCTGACCGACAAGCCCTCAAAAAGCTGTTTTGTGATCGTGTCGGAAAAGCTTTTGATCATTATGTTGTGTATCACACAACGCAGGTGGGCGCCATATATTTGTTGTCTGAAGAACAACAAATTTCTCCTGTCATCTCCTGACGCTTTGATTTGGCATGAAGGGGATAACGTCCTATGTAGTTAGACGTACAACCGCCAAGCAGAAAATCCCTTATGTCAGACACCTCCGTCGCCACCGAAAAACCAAAACGCCTCGTCCTGATCGACGGCTCCGGCTATATTTTCCGCGCCTATCACGGCCTGCCGCCTCTGACGCGTAAGTCGGACGGCCTGCCGGTCGGGGCGGTGGCTGGTTTTTGCAACATGCTGTACCGTTTGATTAAGGAGCATCGCGGCGAAGATGCGCCTTCGCATCTGGCGGTCATTTTCGATGCCGGTTCCAAGACCTTCCGCAATGAGCTGTATCCGCAATACAAAGCCCACAGGCCACCGGCGCCCGAAGACCTGATCCCGCAATTTCCGCTCATCCGCGAAGCCACCCGCGCCTTTGGGGTGCCGGCGGTTGAGATGGCCAATTTTGAGGCCGATGACCTGATCTGCACCTATAGCCATCTGGCCGTAAAGGCTGGTTTCAAGGTCACCATTATTTCTTCTGACAAAGACCTGATGCAACTGGTTGACGATCATGTCAGCCTGATGGACCCGGTCAAAAGCACGCTGGTCGGCCGTGAGCAGGTTATCGAAAAATTTGGTGTACCGCCCGAACTGGTGGTCGATGCGCAGGCCCTGATTGGCGATTCTGCGGATAATGTGCCGGGTGCGCCGGGCATTGGTGTGAAAACGGCGGCGCAATTGCTGCTGGAATATGGCAATCTCGATAATCTGCTGGCGCGCGCCTCTGAGATCAAGCAGCCCAAGCGCCGCGAGGCCCTGACCGATTTCCGCGATCAAATCCTGATGTCGCGTGAGCTGGTGACCCTGCGTTGCGACAGTCCCACGCCGGTTGATATTGACAGCTTTGCCCTGAAAGAACCCGAAGCCGAGGTTCTGACGGCGTTTTTGAGCGCGATGGAGTTTGCCTCGCTCGCCAAACGGGTGGGGGGCACCTTAAGCTTTCAGGCTACCTCTGAGCCCGCCAAATCGGCGTCTGTGCCGGTCATGCGGCCGCTTTATGGGGTCACACCGAAAGGCCCGGCAGAATCCGCCATTCAGCCGGTAAATCGTGAGGCCTATGCCTGCGTGCAAACCCTGACGGAGCTGGAAGCCTGGGTGGGACGGGCCTATGCGGCGCAGGTTGTGGCCATTGATACCGAAACCGATAGTTTATCGGCCACCCATTCCGGTCTGGTCGGCATATCGCTGGCGACCGGCCCCAATGAAGCCTGTTATATACCTTTGGGCCATGCCGCCAGTGAAGGGCTGGATTTTGGCGATAGCGCCGGCATTGACCAGATTGACCTGACGGCGGCTCTGGCTGTGCTAAAGCCCCTTTTCGAAGACCCGACCATCCTTAAAGTCGGCCACAATATCAAATATGACCTCAGTGTGCTGCATCGCTACGGCATGGATGTCGCCCCCTATGATGACACCATGCTGATCTCCTATGTGCTGGAAGGTGGTCTGCATGGGCATGGCATGGATGAGGTGTCGCAATTGCATCTGGGCCATACGCCCATTCCGTTCAAACAGGTGGCAGGTTCTGGCAAGGCGCAGAAAAGCTTTAAGTTTGTTGCACTCAAAGAGGCCACGGAATACGCGGCCGAAGACGCGGATGTCACCTTGCGTCTTTGGCATGTCCTCAAAGGTCGTCTGGCACAGCAGGGCCTGTTGACAGTCTATGAGACTCTCGAACGCCAAATGCCAGCCATTCTGTCAGAAATGGAACTGGCGGGGGTGCGCATTGACCCGCAAATCCTGCAAGCCCTAAGCCATGATTTCGGCTCGCGGATGAACGAGATCGAAAAAGAAGCGCATGCCCTGGTGGGGCGGCCCTTTAATATGAACAGCCCGCAGCAACTGGGCGTTATCTTCTATGATGAAATGCAGTTGCCCGGCGGCAAACGCACGGCGTCCGGCCAATGGGCGACGGATGTTAAGGTGCTGGAAGATCTGGCGGCCAACGGCCAGCCTTTAGCGAAACTGCTGCTGGATTATCGCCAGATGGCCAAGCTCAAAGGCACCTATACGGACGCCCTGACGGGCCATGCCGATAAGGATACGCAACGGATACACACCAGCTATCATTTGGCGGCGACACCGACGGGACGGCTATCGTCCAATGAGCCCAATCTGCAAAATATCCCGATCCGCACCAGTGAGGGTCGCAAAATCCGTGCCGCCTTTGTAGCCAAGCCGGGCCACAAGCTGATCAGCGCCGACTACAGCCAGATCGAGTTACGGATTCTGGCCCATATCGGCGATATTCCGCAGCTTAAACAAGCCTTTGCGCGCGGTGAAGATATTCACGCCATGACCGCTTCGGAAATGTTCGGCGTGCCGATGGATGAGATGACCTCTGAGATTCGCCGCCGCGCCAAGGCGATCAATTTCGGTATTATCTATGGCATTTCCGCTTTTGGATTGGCCAACCAACTCGGCATCGAACGGGGTGAGGCGGGACGCTATATTGAGACCTATTTCGATCGGTTTCCGGGCATTAAGGACTATATGGACACCACTAAGGCCTTTGTGAACGCCAATGGTTATGTCACCACCCTGATGGGCCGCAAGATCCACATCCCCGAAGTCAATGGCAAGGGGGCGCTCAAAGCCTTTGCCGAACGCGCGGCCATCAATGCGCCCATTCAGGGCACGGCAGCCGATGTTATTCGTCGCGCCATGATGCGTATGCCTCAGGCTTTGCTGGATGGTGGTTTTGCCACGAAAATGCTGTTGCAGGTACATGACGAACTGATTTTCGAATCACCTGAGTCTGAACTTGAGGCCGTCATGCCGCTTATCAAAGATATTATGTCGAATGCCTGCCTGCCGGCCATCGACATCAGTGTGCCTCTGGTGGTCGAAGCGAAGGCCGCCCATAACTGGGATGAAGCGCATTAAACCCTATACTTTATAAAGACTTTGAATTGCAAAGTGCTAAATTTAAAGCGTTTTTTTTCGTATAACGCAGATATAAAATTTTAAAAGCCGGTATTTTCTTAACATCTTTTTAAGGGCATGTGATCACAAACAACCCTGTGCCTGTGCCGGTATGGCAGACAGGTTATTCGGGCTGCGGGGCTTTCAGTATGCTTAAAAATGTCACTATTCGGCTGCGCGTCATCGCTGCGGTCGCGTTTTTGTTGCTTGTTTCGGTCGGTGTAGGTGTCTTTGGCGCCAATCGTCTGGCGGCGGTTAACAAGGCGGCGGATGTCGTTGTGACCAACTGGCTGCCATCGTCGCAGACGATAGGCATGGCCTCCACACACTTTGAACGCTATCGCCTGCTCGAAGGTGTGTCTTTACTGCAAAGCGGTGAGAAGCGCGATGCCATGCTTGAAAAGGCCATTGCCACGCGGTCAGACCTTCAGGGCGACCTTACAGCCTTTTCCGCCATGATTACGCCCGGCGAAGAAGAGAAGCTGGCGGCAGACATGAAGGCGGCGATTGCGGATTATCTGATGCTGGCGGATCGTTTCATTGATGAGCTAAAGGCCGATGACAAGGCCGCTGCGACCAGCACATATATTAACGACATGCAGCCTAAGGTGGATGTTGTCCGGGCTGCCCTCAAGGCGGAGCTGGATTATCAGATGACGTCCGGTAAGGCGGCGGCCGATCATGGCATGGCGCTGGGAAAATCGGCTTCCACCCTCATCTATAGCGCCATCGGTCTGGGCATTCTTTTGGGCGGTTTGATTGGCTGGGTGATGATTACCGGCATTTCCAACCCGGTACGCAAGATGACGGATGTCATGCGCAATCTGGCCAATGGCGATACCTTGGTTAAGGTGCCTAATCTGGGTGAACGCAACGAAATCGGCGACATGGCCACCGCCGTAGAAGTGTTCAAAGACAATATGATTCAGAACCGGGCCCTCGAAGAAGAAACCCGTCAGGCGCGTGAAGAGGCTGAGGTTCAGCGCAAAAAGACCATGTATGATCTGGCCGATCAATTTGAAAACGCTGTCGGCGATATTGTTGAGATGGTGTCGTCTGCGGCCACCGAAATGCAGGCAACAGCCTCGCAGCTCACCTCATCGGCGCAGGAATCGGCGGCTCAGGCCATGACGGTCTCCGCCGCCGCCGAAGAAGCCGGCACCAATGTTACCTCTGTGGCCAGCTCGGCCGAAGAGTTGAGTGCCTCCGTTTCTGAAATTGGCCGCCAGGTCGAGCATTCATCCGTCATGGCCGGAGAAGCTGTGCGTGAAGCTGATTCCACCGCCGCCATTGTTCAGGAATTGTCCGAAGCGGCCGACCGTATCAACGGCATTGTTGATATGATTGCCGGCATTGCCTCACAGACCAATTTGCTGGCGCTGAATGCGACCATCGAATCGGCTCGCGCCGGTGAAGCCGGAAAAGGCTTTGCGGTCGTGGCTTCCGAAGTCAAGGCTCTGGCCGGTCAGACCAGCAAGGCGACATCGGAAATCAGCCAGCATATCGGCAATATCCAGTCGACCACACGCCGGGCAGTAGAGGCCATTCAGAATATTACCGGCACCATCCGTAATATCAACGATTCCTCATCCACCATTGCGGCGGCGGTCGAGCAGCAGGGCTCAGCTACCAATGAAATCGTTCAGGCTGTCAATCAGGCGTCTATGGGCACGCAGGAAGTCACCTCAAACATCAGTGGCGTGGCGCGTATGGCCGAAGAAACAGGCACGGGCGCGGCTCAGGTGCTCTCGGCTTCCGGTGAACTGGCACATCAGGCGGCTAATCTGCGGACGCAGATCAACAACTTCCTGAGCCATATTCGCGCCGCGTAAAAACGCTGGTCTGTGTGAAATAAAAGGCGCGGTGATTGCATATCATCGCGCCGCCTTCTATTGTGGCAGCTATGAGCGTCAAACATCTTGATCACATCAATATCCAGACCCGTGACATGGCGGGCACGATCCGCTTTTATCAGGATATTTTAGGACTGGTCGCCAAAACGGCGCCACGCCGTAAACCCGAAGAGCGTCAGTGGCTCTATGCGGGGGATCGCGCTGTTATTCACCTTAATCTGTTTGGTACCGACAACACCTATGCGCGTGAGGTTATTCCCGGCGGCACGACCGGCGCTATTCATCATGTCGCCTTTGAATGTGAAGATGTGCAGGGCATGGTAGAGCGCCTTGACGCGCACGGTTTGCGCTATGAACGGGCGGAATTACCGGAGATTCGTCTGACACAAGTGTTCGTTGTTGATCCGAATAATGTCCTGCTGGAATTAAATTTTCGCACCTAACCCGGCAGGACGCCTGCGGCCTTCAGCATCGGCTTGAGGCGGGACATGATATCAGGCTGATCCAGAAGACCATTGCGTAGCTCAGTATCGCGTAACAAGGTAATGGCCTCAACCTTAGCCTGATCGCTGAAGAGGCCAAAGGGCGCGGATTGTCCGGAGGCAAAGCTCAAAAGCATGGATAGCTTTTGTAACGCCGGGGCATTGCCGCGTAAAATATGGGCCAAAATTCGGGCGTCGGTAGCGATCTGATGGCCGACCTGCCCCATTTTTTGCGACAGCTCGTCACCATCCTGATCGACGAGGTCGGCCTTATGGATGCGTGCCTGCATCTTGGCGAGACTAAGCAGGCGCTGGGCGACCGACAGACTGTTGTCGCGCATGTGGCGCTCAAAGGCATCGGCGGCCACTATCTGTTTCAGCCAACGCGCCGCCTGACGCTTATTGTGGGTGCCGACCATGTTTTCACACAGCCAGATCAGCAGGCTGACCTCTTCGGCGGGGGTTTTGGCCTTGGCCAGCAGGCTGGTGACAAATTCACTGGTGACGAGTTTTTTAGACCGGATATTGAAGGCTTCGGTGATGTCTTCGCGCTGCCCTTCGTCACGGCCGGCGACAGACATGCACAGGGCCAGTGCCCGCAGGATTTCAATCTCGGCCTCTGGATCATTCGGTTTCAAACGCAACGGGCCTTTGAGTTCCTGCATCAGGCGGGTGGTAATATGATAGCCCAAATCGCTCATCAGGCCTGATTTTATCAGGCTATGATAGTGAGCAAGATTTCCTTGCAGTGGCGGAATGAGTTGCCCAATACGGGCATCATAACGCGACATCTGCTCAACCTCTTCGTCGACAACCAGCCGCG
Organism: Asticcacaulis sp.; assembly: GCA_049590735.1. Taxonomy (GTDB): domain Bacteria; phylum Pseudomonadota; class Alphaproteobacteria; order Caulobacterales; family Caulobacteraceae; genus Asticcacaulis. The sequence continues at coordinate 12,622 of JBAWDM010000133.1, forward strand.
TCATAACGGCCATGCTGTCACCCAGATCGGCTTCGCGTCCCAAAAGCTCACTGAGGCCCGTGCGTGCGTTGAAAATCTCAATGACCGGCGCCTCTAACACCGGCATGGCCCATAGGCGCGACGGGTTCATCTGATCGCGCAGGACGAGGGCGAATTTCAGCAGACACTCCAGCTTGGCGGCGGACTGTTTGGTGCCGGTCAGGGCTGCTGCTAAGCCACCGCCCAGCACATAGGCGCGTTCGGGATGATCCTTAAGCTGGTCTATGCGGCTGATCAGGGTGTCGGGCGTGACGGGCGCAAAAAGCCCCTTGCGGCCATCAGCAATCAGGCGGGTGCAGGCCTTTTCAAACAGGGCGCTCCAGCGCCGCATCAGTTCATGCAGGGATTGGCCGGTTTCGTGGCTTTCCGGAACCGAGAGTTTTTGTACCGCGTGCAAAATCTCAGAGCCGGATTCCAGCCTTTCGACCAGATCAGGTCTATGCAACAGCTCAAAAGGTGTAACATGCTGTTTCTTAAGCCAGTCTTCGAGAAGGCGGGCCATTTTTTCACGGGCAAGCGGGGTGTACAGATCCTGAGGGCTGGTGCAGATTGTGTCTGTATCGGGCGCGGCCTTTATGGGCTTGGTGGGCGCAGACGAGCCTTTTTCAAAAAGGGTCAGACTGTTGAATTCGCCGGTTTCCGCATCGAAGGTTTCTTTACAGACACGCACAGCCGCCCGTCCGCTCTGGAGCAGGTCTTCGGCATTTTGCAAAACCGCCTGCCGATCTTCACTGGCCATTTCCAGCACCCATGACCCTTGCGGGATACGGCGCGAAAACAGCTCGTAATGGACAGGGCGGCGGCTCATATCAGGCCTCTGGCTGCAAATACACTCTTGATATTCTTACAAAACATACACAGATCGTGTTAACTTATGATTTAAGCCGTTATTTGGCCGCGTTGACGCCTTTAAAAGAACGCGCTTAGAGTGAATGGAAGAGATAAAGTCCGTTTAAATCTTGCTTTTTGAGTGAGGCAAGCCTTCGCGGCGTCTGAACGGAATAATGGAGACAGCATGGCCAAAATTACCTTGGTTGACGACGACGAAAATATTGTAACCAGTGTGTCGCTGGCGCTCGAAAGCGGCGGCCATACGGTGTCGGCCTATTATGATGGCGCAACGGGCTTAGCGGCGCTTGAAAGCGATCCGCCCGATCTGGCCATTCTGGATGTCAAAATGCCGCGCATGGATGGCATGGAAGTGCTGCGCCGCCTGCGCAATACGTCCAATCTGCCGGTTATTATCCTGACCTCAAAGGATGATGAGATCGACGAGGTTCTGGGCTTTAACCTGGGTGCTGACGACTATATGCACAAGCCGTTTTCGCAGCGCCTGCTGCTGGAGCGAGTCAAGGCTGTGTTGCGTCGCGCAGGCATAGTCGATCAGGGCGAAGGTCCCGAAGTGGCTGAGGCACTGAATGCCAAGTCCCTGAAACGCGGCAAGCTATTGATGGATGCGGCGCGCCATGAATGCACCTGGGACGGCAAGCCGGTTCGCCTGACCGTCACCGAATTTTTGCTGCTGCATGCTCTGGCGCAACGTCCCGGCTTTGTGAAGAGCCGCGATAATCTGATGGATGCGGCCTATGACGATCAGGTCTATGTTGATGACCGCACGATCGACAGCCACGTTAAGCGCATGCGTAAGAAGTTCCGTGTGGTGGATCCGACTTTCGATTCCATCGAAACCCTTTATGGGGTGGGGTATCGTTATCGCGAAATCTAAGACCCTGTTTACTGGACTTTAAATGGCCATAGGCTGGTTAAAAAAGCTCCCCTTTGGTCAGTCGCGTCTGGGGCGGCTGATCTTTGGGCTGAATATGCTTGGGTTGGCCATTCTGGTGATCGGCGCTCTTGTGCTGAGCGATTTGCGCCGTGGCCTGATCAATACCCAGATGGATTCTCTGGCGTCTCAGGCGCAATTGATGGGCGAGGTCATTGCCGAAGTCGCTACAGCCGGTGAGCCGGAACCCCATCTTGAGGCGGATAATGCCGCCTTTGTGCTGGGCCGGTTTATTCCGGCCGGTCAGCGGGCGCGCCTGTTTGATGCCAATGGTCAACTGATTTCCGATTCCTATGCCGTATCAGACGCGATTGATGTGTCGCACCTGCCGCCTGCGCGCCGTTCTGAGGACCCCGTACCGGAAGACAAGACCGCCAAGCGCGAAGCCCGGCGCAAGGTGGCCGAAGCGCAACTGCATGCCGAGGTGATGATGGCCCTGTCGGGGTCGCCTTCTGTGGCGACCGTACGGCGCAATGAACGGGGAATCAAGGTGGTGTCGGTGTCCGTGCCTTTGCGCCGTGTCAAGGAAATGCTGGGGGTGCTGACGATTGAGCGCGGCGATGTCGATAAGATTGTGGCAGCCCAGAGATGGGCCATGCTACCGTTTATCCTGATCGGTTTTGGCGTCACCATGTTGTCGTCTTTATTGTTGAACTGGCTGGTCAGCCGGCCCATCCATCGCCTGTCGGCGGCGGCGGATAATGTCCGCATGGCGCGCACACGGGCCATATCCCTGCCTGATCTCGAAAGTCGCAAGGACGAGATCGGCATATTGGCGCGATCCTTAGAAAGTATGACGGATACTTTGTGGCGTCGCATGGAAGAGATTGACCGTTTTGCCGCCGATGTGTCGCATGAGATCAAGAACCCCCTGACCTCTATCCGCAGCGCGCTGGAAACCCTGCCTCTGGTCAAGCATGAGGCCGCCAAGACACGGCTGATGGCAGTGATCAATCAGGATGTGCATCGGCTGGATCGCTTGATTACCGATATTTCCAATGCCTCAAGGCTGGATGCCGAATTGTCACGCGATACACCGAGGCGGGTCGAGGTGGCGAGCCTGTTGGAAGATATTATTTCGCTGTACCAACAAAGCCACATGGACGGCGAAGTTACTGTTACATTTAATCGTTTGATGGCGGGCGCCCCAAAGGTCAATGGACGCGAAGGGCCGCTTGGTCAGGTTTTTCGTAACATCATTGATAATGCCAGATCCTTTTCGCCAGAGGCAGGCGAGGTGCGCGTGACGCTTGGGTCAAATCGGGAGAATCCGGCGATGCCGATCCATATTTTGTTTGAAGATGATGGCCCAGGCATCCCCGATGACAATCTGGAGACTATATTTCAGCGTTTCTATACCTCACGTCCAAAGGGCACGACTTTTGGGCGCAATTCTGGCTTGGGTTTGTCAATTTCACGCCAAATTATCGAAGCCCACGGCGGGCGAATCTGGGCTGAAAATCGCACGAATGATAAAGGTGAGATTATAGGTGCGCGCTTTAATATTCTTCTGCCGACGGCAGGTTAAGGGTGAAGCCGCTACTTGTTCACGCTACCTGTCTGAGCCTGCTTTACGGGGGCGTGTGGCGCGGCGCATTACTTATGGGGCCATCTGGCATAGGTAAAAGTGATTTGGCTTTGCGCGCCATTGAGTCCGGCTGCCTGCTCGTTAGCGATGATTATAGTCATGTTTGGACATCGGGCGGGCAGCTATATGCCTGTGCGCCGGATACGATTTCCGGGCGTATTGAGGTGCGCGGTCTGGGAATAATGCGCCACGCCATCAAACGCATGACGCGCATTAACCTTGTGGCGCAATTGCAGGCCGAGCCCATTGAGCGCCTGCCAGAGACTGAAACGAAGATTATGCTGGATCAGAGCCTGCCGATGCTTCGTCTTAACCCGCTTGAAGCCTCCAGTGTCAGCAAACTGTTGCTAAGGCTTAGGTTGGCCTACTAATTGCAGGCCCCTATCGTTCATGTTCCATCCATGTCAGATCGATTATAGTGTCTTATGTGACGGGTGCACGGCAAGATTTTTGGCCACTTAACAAAACTATTTTGCAGTGCGGTGAAATCGGGACTAAGGTGGTGAGCTTCGTGTCGGTTCTTTACCATAGGGCACGAGAGTAAGGGGCCTGTTGTTTCAGGTGCAGGACGTAAGGACAAAGCTTTTATGATCGGACTGGTCATCGTTACGCACGGCAGATTAGCTGATGAGTTTGTATCGGCAATGGAGCATGTGGTAGGCCCGCAGGTTCAGATCACTGCCATCTGTATTGGCCCGGATGATGATGTCAGCCAGCGTCGTCAGGACATTCTGGATGCAACTTTTGAAAATGATGCCGGTGACGGAGTTATTTTGCTGACTGACATGTTTGGCGGCACGCCGTCAAATCTGGCCATTTCGGTCATGGAGCAGACCGGGGCTGAGGTGATTGCCGGCTTGAACCTGCCTATGCTGATCAAACTGGCCAGCCTGCGTAAAAACGAAGATCTGAGCACCTGCGTTAATCACGCTCAGGAAGCCGGACGTAAATATGTGACTGTTGCCTCCTACGTCCTGTCGGGTGACAGCTAAAAAACAAGGCCACGACGGGATCGCAGCCTTGCTTTGAAAATCTCACTAAAAACACACAAGTTTTACAGTATGGATTGACCTGTGCTCTTCCAGTCGGACAGGAAGGTCTCCAGCCCCTTGTCGGTCAGCGGATGCTTAAACATGTCGCGGAAGGTCTGCGGCGGCAGGGTGGCGCAATCGGCACCGGCAATAGCGGCCTGAGCGACATGGACATTGTTGCGCAAAGACGCCGCCAGAATTTCGGTATCGAAATCGTAATTGTCATAAATGGCGCGGATATCGTGGATCAGTTGCAGGCCATCGGCGCCCTGGTCATCCAGGCGGCCAACAAAGGGCGAGATATAGGTGGCACCGGCCTTGGCCGCCAGAAGCGCCTGAGTGGCCGAGAAGCAGAGCGTGACATTGGTCATCAGGCCCTGTTCGGAAAATGCTTTAGTGGCTTTGAGGCCGTCAATTGTCAAAGGCACCTTGATGACCACATTGGTGGCGATCTTAGCCAGCTTTTCGCCCTCTTTGATCATGGTGGCGGCATCGGTCGCGGCAACCTCGGCCGAGATCGGGCCGTCACACATCTCACAGATTTCCTTGATGACCTCAAGGATGTTGCGACCGGACTTGGCGATCAGGGTCGGATTGGTGGTGACGCCATCAATCAGGCCGGTTTCCAGCAGCTCAGCCAGAATTTTTGTGTCGGCGGTATCGGCAAAAATTTGCATGGGTGTTTCCTAAAGGGGGCAGGGCTTGAAAGTGCCGGACGCAGGATTAGCTTCCAACAGGCGTGAAATTGTGGTTATGGGGGGTTTAAGCGCCTTAGCCTCTTAAACTCAAGTATTTTGTTATGAACCCAATCGTATCCGCCCCGAATTCCCGCGAACCCCATGAGTCTCAGCCGAAGGTGGGCTTTGTGTCGCTGGGCTGTCCCAAGGCGCTGGTCGATTCTGAGCGTATCCTGACTCGCCTTAAGGGCGAAGGCTATGCCACCTCGGCCTCTTATCAGGGGGCAGATGTGATTGTGGTCAATACTTGCGGATTTCTTGATTCCGCCAAGGAAGAAAGCCTGTCGGCCATTGGTGAGGCCTTAGCGGAAAACGGCAAGGTGGTGGTGACGGGCTGCATGGGTGGCGAAGAGGCCATGATCCGCGCCCGATTCCCGAATGTGGCGGCCGTGACGGGCGCGCACCAATACGAAGCCGTCATGGACGCTGTGCATAACATAGTTGCGCCGCGCCCTGATCCGTTTCGCCCGTTAGTGCCGGAAAATGATCCGGGTGTGCGCCTGACGCCCAAACACTATGCCTATCTGAAGATTTCCGAAGGCTGTGATCATCGCTGTTCGTTTTGCATCATCCCCAGTTTGCGCGGTGATCTGGCGTCTCGGCCGGTTGCGGAGGTTTTGCGCGAAGCCGAGGTGCTGGCGAAATCGGGCGTCAAGGAATTGCTGGTGGTGTCGCAGGATACCTCCGCTTACGGATTGGATATCCGCTATGCCCAAAGCGAATGGCGCGGTCAGAACTGGAATGCGTCTTTCGAGGATCTGGCGCGTGGTCTGGGTGAACTCGGTATATGGACCCGGATGCACTATGTGTATCCCTATCCGCATGTCAATTCGGTCATTCCCCTGATGGCTGAGGGCAAGATTCTGCCCTATCTTGACATTCCGTTTCAACACGCCAGCACTAAGATCCTCAAGCTAATGAAGCGTCCGGGCAATCAGGACAGAACGCTGGAACGCATCATGTCCTGGCGCGAAATCTGTCCGGACATTACGCTGCGCTCGACCTTTGTGGTCGGCTTTCCGGGTGAGACGGAGGCTGATTTCAATCTGTTGCTTGACTGGATGGAGGTGGCGCAGATCGACCGCGTGGGCGCCTTTGCGTATGAGAATGTCGAAGGGGCGGCGGCGCGTGATCTGCCGGATCATCTGCCCGAAGAGGTCAAGCAGGATCGTTTGGCACGGTTCATGGCCGTGGCTTCGCGCATTTCGGCCCAGAAATTACAAGCTAAGGTCGGCCGTATCGAAGACTGTCTGGTCGATGATGTTCGCAATGACGGTACCGCCATTGCCCGCACCAAGGGCGATGCACCGGAAATCGACGGTCATATCTTCCTGAAAGGATTTAACGGCCTGAAATCCGGCGATCTGGTTAAGGCGCGTGTCACCAAGGCCGATTCTTATGATCTGTGGGGCGAACCCGAAGGCCTGATCAAGCTTAACCGCGTGCCGGGGACCGTGGTGAAGCGTAAGATGCATACCCTGATTTCGCGGGCCTAAACGGGTTCGGACCTAAACGGGTTTTCGCAGGATTTTCTCCATCTTCCGGCCCTTGGCGAGTTCATCGACAAGCTTATCCAGATAGCGAACTTCGCGCATCACCGGCTCTTCGATGTTTTCAATGCGGACGCCGCAGATGAGGCCAGTAATGAGTTCGCGCGCAGGGTTTAGCTTTGGAGCTTCCGCAAAGAAGGTCTCGAAATCCGTTTTTGCCGCCAACAGGGCCTCAAATTCGGCCGGACTATAGCCGGTCAGCCAAAATATGATCTCATCCACCTCGGCTTTTGTGCGGCCTTTTCGCTCGGCCTTGGCGATATAGAGCGGATAAACGCTGACGAAGCTGGTTGTATAGATGCGATGTTTGGTCATGACGGCCTCCTGTCGGCAGACCATAATGAATGGGTGAAGGCCGGATCGGCAAGATATTTTACATAAGGGCGGGACACTCCCGGATTATTCGGCTTGCATTTCGTCTCGACAGGGTTAGATGCAAAGGATATAACCAATTTCTTTATAAGAACGGGGAATCCTTTATGCGTATCTCTTGCTCGCTGTTTCGATTAAACAGATTGGTATGTATTGGTATGGTTTCCTTGGCATTAGGTGCCGCTTCCGCCCATGCCGTATCGCTTCCGGTCGCACCGGCAGTTTTCCCCACACCCACCTCAGTCAGGCTTACGGGCCCTGAGATAGCCATTGGCCGTACGGTGGTTCTGGTACGCGCAGGCACGGTGGATTCCGCAACAGAGGCTCTGGTGCGCCGTGTGCTGACTGAGGCCGGCGTGGAGACAATCCGCACAGCGACGCGGCTGCCGGCCCAACTTGACGCCAGCTATGTGGTGATCGGCACGGCGGACGCGGATACGGTCAAGGCGGCGACAACGCGTATCGGCGCGACCCTGCCGACCCAGACTGAGGGCTATACACTGGCCAGTCAGGCTGAAAACGGGGCTGCCCTGATCGTTCTGGCGGGTAAGGATTCGGACGGCCTGTACCATGGCGTGCAAACCCTTCGCCAGATTGCCGTCAACGGCCACATCCCCGCCCTGACCATTGCCGATCATCCCGCCATGCCGGTGCGCGGCACGATCGAAGGCTTTTACGGCAAGCCGTGGTCGATGGCGGAACGCGCCGCTCATATCGAATTTCTGGCGGGTATGAAGGCCAATACCTATATCTATAGTCCCAAGGATGAGGTCTATGCGCGCGATAAGTGGCGTGACCCCTATCCGGCCGACATGCTCAAAGAAATGGGGACGCTGGTTGACGTGGCCAACAGCCATCATATTAATTTCGTCTATGCCATCTCGCCGGGCCCGTCGATCTGCTATAGCGATCCGGCTGACCTTCAGACTCTGCTCAGAAAATTTAAGGCCTTACGCGGCATCGGCGTACGCAGCTTCTATGTGGCGCTGGACGATATTGAATACAAAACCTGGAATTGCCCGGCCGATGAAGCGGCATTTGGCGCACCGGGGGAAACCGCCGCCGCCCATGCGCAGGCGCAATTGCTGAATGCCGTGCAGGCTGATCTGGACGCCGCCGGTCACGGGGCCTTGTTTATTGTGCCGACGGAATATTACAACAATACCGTATCGCCCTATAAGACTGTTCTGGCTAAGGAACTTGATCCGCGCGTCGAGATTCAATGGACGGGCACCGATGTCGTGCCGGCGTCCATTTCGGTTGCTGATGCCCGCAGCGCCACCAGGGCGTTTGGGCGCAAGACCCTGCTTTGGGATAATTATCCGGTCAATGATTACAAGGAATCGACAGGCCGTCTGTTGCTGGGGCCCTATACGCGGCGTGAGGCGGGCCTTTCGACCGAATTAACAGGGATAGTGTCCAATCCGATGAATCAGGAAGTGGCGAGCCGTCCGGCCGTCATGGGTCTGGTCGCCTTTGCGTGGAACGATACGGGCTATGATGCCGAACGGACATGGCGGGCGGCGGCCCGCTATCTGGCGGGTGGTGACACGCAGGTGACACAGGCGCTGCTGACCTTTTTCGACACCCAGACTCTGGCGCCCACCTTTGGTAATCTGCCCTGGCAGCCACAAGCCCCCCGCCTTCGGGTGCTGACCAATCGCGTGCGGGATGCTTTGGGCACAGGAGATGCCGTCGAACAGACGGCGGCGCTTGAGGCCTTAGGTCAGGCAGCCGATGATCTGGCGGCAGCGCCTGACCGGATTCGCGCCGGTGTGGTCATTCCCGGCTTTGTGACCGAAGCTGAGCCCTGGCTTGAGGCGACATCTGTGTGGGGCCGGGCTCTGCGTCTGACCGTCGATGGCCTGCGCGCGGACAATGCGGCCACGGCCGCGCGTCTGTTTGCAGAGGCGCAACGTCTGGCGGATGAAGCGGGTAAATTCCAGACCATCCCGGGGGCTACGCGCTTTATGGGATCGATCCGGATTGCCGATGGCGTACTGGACACGTTTATTAAGGATGCCCCCACTCTGGTTTATGCACCCTCCAGGTAGAGGCATAAGTCTGTCGCACAGGCTTTAGGCCATAAAAGGAAAATTTTTGCCATACCCCCTCTGTTCAGAGGGTGGCAAGGTTCGATGATCTGCGTAATTTGCCACCAAATTTGGGGGCTGCATGAAAATCTGGACGCTTATCCTTGCCTTATTGGTTATCTCGCCGATCGCGGCGCATGCCGAATGGAATGCGGCGAACGACGAGGCCAACCGGCAGCGCATGATGAATGACATGCGCAAAAATGCGGCTGCCGCTGACCGGCGCAGTTTTGAGGCGCAGCAAAAGTCCAGCAGCTATACACCTTCGACAGGCGGCGGATCATCGTCATATGGTGGCAGCAGCAGCTCGTCCGGCGGCTCATCCTACACGCCTTATGAATACAAGGCGGAAGGGCCACATAGTGTGGTGGCCACCTATTATTTCACGGTACATGTTCAGGAATCCGAGGCCCAGACTATTGCGCGCCTTAAACTGGAGGCCACGGCTGGCAATGCGCAGTCTCAGTTCGATCTTGGGCGGGTTTACTATACGGGCTATAGCGTGCCCGCAGACCTGAGTTTGGCACGCAAATGGTTTTGCGAGGCGGCTCATCAGGATCATCCTATCGCAAAATCGCAATGCGCCGGCATGATGTATAACGGCCAGGGCGGCCCGGTCGATGAAGCCATGGCTATGGTGTTGTTGAAAGAGTCGGCGGCGAAGTCGGAGCCTTATGGGATGGCCCTGTATGGCTTTTTCAAAATTGCCGAAGCAACGCGCTCTGGACAGCTTGATGAAGCCCAACCCGAAGCCATAGACTATCTTGTTCGCGCGGCAGATAAGGGTGAGATGATCGCACAGGCCACACTGGGGACGGTCGTTTATTTTTATGGCACGCATGGCGCCGCGCAGGATGTGCCACGCGCCATTACCTATATCCGTCAGGCGGCCGCCCAGAATGATCCCATGTCGATGGATATGCTGGGTATGATGCTGATCGGCGGCCGCAATGGTGTCGAGAAAAATGTGCCGGAAGGTCTGCGCCTGCTCAAGGCCGCCGCTTTTGCCGGTAAGGCGGATGCCGCAGGTTTACTGGCTATTTTGATGAGCAATGATGATCTGGGTATGCGCGATGATGCGGCCGCCTTTGCCTATGCCCAGCAAGCGGCCAAAGCCGGCGATCCACAAGGACAGGTGGTTTTGGCTAAGTTTTATTATTTTGGGCAAGGCACGGACAAGAATCTCACTGAGGCGGCGCGCTGGTTTAAAGCCGCTGCCGCACAGGGGGATCAGGAATCCATCGACGCCCTGAAAGAAGCCGATATTGCCGAAGCGGCGACACATCTCTAAGACACAAAGGAAATCCCATGCGTAAAATTTTGATGGCTATGGCTGTTGCCGCCCTGGTGATCGCGCCCGCCGCACAGGCGCAAGACCCGAATATTTGCCCCATACTGCGTAGTGTTCTGGACGCTTCGAATACACATTTTAAGCCTATTAAAGGCAAGAAGATCGAATCGGATACCTGGAAGGTCACGTCGAATCTGGCCTATGCGGATGAATGTCAGATCGACAATGTGCTGACGCCGGAAATTCGTTATACCTGTTATTTCAGATATTTTGAACGCACGGATACGCCGGCAAAAGTCATGAGTCTGGGCGAAGCCTACGCCGATAATATTGGCGCCTGTCGTCCGGACTTAAAGCGCAGCCCCAGTGATTTTGTCAGCACGACTGCTTTTAAAACCATCGAGTTTAAGGATGAAAACGGCCTTAGGGTGTCCGTCACCATCTTTGACAACTTCTTCACCGTAGACGTCAAAGAGCCGAATACCTAGCGACGAAATGACCCCCAATTCTAAGGCTCAGAATTGGGGGTTTTGCACGGCCCTAAGCCGCGCTGGCAAATCTGCGGGTCAGCCGGGATTTGATGCGCGTCTGAGCGTCAAGTGATGCCGGTCTGGCGAAGTCATGGCCTATATCGTGCCAGTCGGGGTCGTCCGCCTCATAACCCAGACGGGGTAAAATCGCCTCTGACGTGACAAAAAATTGGTGGCGGTATGGTAGTAGGATGCCGCCATGCGCCAATTGGTGTGCCTTGGCTTCGTCATAGGTGGCAAACCAGTGATTGATGGAATCCTTAAGGCACGGTGAGGCAAAGAACTCGCTGAAATCAAGCGCACCACGCATAGTATCATCGACGGCTTGTTTGAGCGCCACCCAACTGGGATAGCCGGATTCCAGCGCCACCACCGCTAAGGCATGCTTAAGCTGAACCTGCGCGGGCTGGGCCTGAGTGATGAGGCGGCTGAAGCGCTCAAGGGCGGTGGCGTGCGCCCACTCTTCATCGGAGCGCAAAGCTTTCAACAGCTTGGCGGCATCCCGTTTACAGGCATTGAGGAATTGGGAATCATGCGCATGCGGCATGGTAATCTCCTTTGTAAAAAGGCCTTTTCCCCATCCTGAAAAGCCACAAAAGAGCAGATTATAACAACAGATAGCTTGCTGAAGGCTGACCAGAGGTCTTTCGCGGGGCTGAGCCATGCCTCATGGCTCGGCTGCGATATAGAACCCTTGATAAAATAAATCAAGGGTGGGCGGAATCGTAGCCTTTTCTTGCATCCGGTAAGCGCAACGCCATATGATAAGGCAATATACGGGTTGAAAGGGCGGCTATGACGCGGACACTGGTTTTTGACAGTCCCTATCTGCTGGGCTTTGACGATATGCGTGCCCTCATTGAGCGCATTGATCGCAGTCATGACAATTATCCGCCCTATAATGTCGAGGCCTTAAGCTCGGATCATCTGCGCATCAGTATAGCCGTGGCCGGTTTTACGGCGGCTCAGTTGCGCATTGAGGTCAAGGGTGCGCATTTAACCGTTAGCGCCACTAAGGACAGGGCGGGGGAGGCCACTGAGCGCGACTATCTGCATCGTGGCATCGCTTTGCGTGGGTTCAACCGGGCATTTGCGCTGGGGGACGGGTTTGAGGTCAGCACGGCGCAACTGGCGCACGGGCTTTTGCATATTGACCTGATCCGCCCCACCTCTAGCGACAAGGTGCGGATCATTCCGATCAAGTCAGAAGACTAAATCTCACTAAACCTCAGTAAACCTCACTACCCCTCCAAGACTCGCAGAGTCTTGGCAAGCGCGACGGCGCGCCCGAGCCTATGCGAGGCCACTCTTAAGAAAAATGCACCTCCAAGACTCGCAGAGTCTTGGCAAGCGCGACGTCGCGTCCGAGCCTATGCGAGGCTACCTCTTACTAAAAAATCCTCGCAGAGTCTTGGCAAGCGCGACGGCGCGCCCGAGCCCATGCGAGGCTACCTCTTACACATCAAGCCACGGCGCGATCGGCCACATCGGTCAGCAGGGCATAGATGGCGTCCGGCTTATCAACCAGCCGCAATTGCTCACGCAGGTCTTTTTGCCGCAGCAGGCGCGACACCTTGGCCAGAGCGCGTAAATGCTCTGTGCCGGCATTTTCGGGGGCCAAAAGGGCAAAGATCAGATCCACCGGCCTGTCATCTATGGATTCGTATTCGACCGGCGTATCGAGACGGACGAATATGCCGTGCATGCGATCCAGACCGGGCAGGGCGGCATGCGGGACGCCGACGCCCATGCCGACGCCGGTTGAGCCTTGTTTTTCACGCTCCAGCAAGGCCTGATGAACATCAGCCGCATCCAGATTTAGCTGACGCGCCGCCATATCTGCAACCATTTGCAGGGCCTGACGTTTCGTGTTGGCGCTGGCATTCACCAATATGGCGTGCCTGTCCAGCAGGTTCGTTACAAACATATGATATCCACATTCATCCTGACAGGTATGCTGAATGTCATACCCAACCCCTTTGCGTTCAGGCTCTGAGATGGCCTTTGATTTACGCACCGGTTGCCATAGAGGGGCGGGCTGATCAGGTCAACCCACCCCCGCCTGTGCTAACGTCTATGTGATGACTATTGCGCCGCCACCTTAGAGCGGGTGCGCTCAGGGTCGATCCAGCCAATATTACCGTCCGGGCGGCGATAAATGACCGACAGGCCGTCATGGGCGGCATTTCGGAACATAATGGCCGGATAGTTGGACATTTCCAGTTCTTCAACGGCGGCCGATACCGTCATGGTTCGCAGGCTGGTTTCGGTTTCGGCGATAATCATGGAATGCATTTCGCCGCTGTGATCCATGCCGTCATCCATCTCATCGTCCCCCGTCTCATCGGAGGCAAAGGAGCGCAAAACCGTGATATTGGCGGTTTCTTCCTTCTGCGGTATGCCGGTGTGGTGCTGTTTAAGGCGGCGCTTATAGCGGCGCACGCGCTTTTCCATATTGGTAAGTGTGCTGTCAAAAGCGGAATGGGCATCGCCGCCAAAGGCGTGCGCCACAAGGGTCTGGCCTGAAGCCAGTCTGACCCAGCAGTCGGCCTTAAACAGATGGCCCTGTTTTGAAATGGTGACATCGGCATCACCGCCGCGCTCAAAATACTTTGAAATGCCTTGTGTCAGTTCGGTTTCGATGCGCTCGCGCAGGGCATCACCAACCTCTACCTGTTTTCCACTTACTTGAATTTGCATAGCGATATGTCGCTCCGTTCTTATGCGGAAAGAACCTGAATGCCGGTTTGCAAGGCCGGTCATCAGTTGGCACCCTCAGGGGTACAGGCATAACTGTACGCCGATGCATGCAGATGAGAAATCAAGATAATGTGTAGGGGGCGCGTCATATTATCGCCACCTTGCCCCTTGAATATTATCACTTATTAACGGGAAGCCGCTAAGGTTTGCGCGCCCGGTCAGCGCGCCCGGTCAGCGAGTTTGGCGCTTGCGTTCGACCGATGACGGTATCCGTAGGGCCTCACGGTATTTCGCCACGGTGCGCCGCGCTATATCGACACCGGCCTCTTTCAGAATTTCGACAATCCGATCATCCGACAGGATTTCGCCGGAAGCTTTTTCGGCGTCAATCAGGTTTTTGATCTTAAAGCGCACGGACTCTGCCGAATGGGCGGATGTGCCATCATTTGACGCAATGGATGAGGTGAAAAAGAATTTCAGTTCAAAGACACCACGCGGCGTAGCGACATATTTATTGGAGGTGACGCGGCTGATGGTCGATTCGTGCATGCCCACGGCATCGGCTACGGTTTTCAGGTTCAAAGGCCTCAGATATTCAACGCCATAGACGAAAAAGGCATCTTGCTGGCGCACGATTTCGGCTGAGACTTTTAATATGGTGCGGGCGCGCTGATCCAGACTTTTGATCAGCCAGTTGGCCTGGCTCAGGCAGTCATTCAGATAGGTTTTTTCCGCTTCGGAACGCGCGGCGGTGGCAACTTTTGTGTGGTATTTCTGGTCAACCAGCACGCGCGGCAGGGTATCGGAATTCAGATCAATGCGCCAGCCGCCACCAGCATCAGCGCGTATAAACACATCGGGAATGACGGTTTGCGAGGGCTCGGCGCCAAAGGCGGCTCCCGGACGCGGATTGAGCGATTTCAACTCGGAAATCATTTCGCTCATATCTTCTTCGTCGACACCGCAAACCTTACGCAGGGCCGACAGGTCGCGGCGCGCCAAAAGCTCAAGGTTATCAATCAAAGCCTGCATGGCCGGATCGAAGCGGTTACGCTCCATCAGTTGCAATTTCAGGCATTCCGGCACGCTGGTGGCCATGATGCCGGTCGGTTCAAACCCCTGACAGGTGGCCAGCACGTGTTCGACCATAGCCAGATCACAGCCCAGCCTGTCGGCAATGTCTTCCAGTGAGGCGCGCATATAGCCGGCGGCATCCACGGCATCGATGAGAATTTGCGCAATGGCCATTTCCGGCGCCGTAAAATGCGCGATCAGGGCCTGATCCAGCAGATGTTCCGACAGGGTTTTTTCCCGCGTCAGGGTACGCTCCATACCGTCTTCATCGCTGTCAAATCCGCCGCCGCCGCCTTTACCGGTTTGAGACCAGTCTACCACGGGGCCTTCGTTGGAATCGGTCACGACAGATTCATGCACGGTGACGGCGGGTGCATCATCGCCATAGACATCAGAGCTTGAGGCGTCCATCTCGTTATTGGCGGTCATGGCGTCCTGATCGCCCAGTTCCAGCTCACGCGATTCCGCGCCTGAATCGGCGGCCGCGTCGGGCTCACCATCCGAAGGCAGCGCTTCCGTGCCGGGATCGGCTTCATCACGCTGCAAAAGCGGGTTGCGTTCCAGCTCCGCTTCGATCACCGATTCCAGCTCAAGGTTCGACAATTGCAAAAGCTTGATGGCTTGTTGCAACTGGGGCGTAATAACGAGCCCCTGTCCCTGCTTGATTTCTAATCTTTGACCGAGCGACATACCTGACCTTTAGACAGCTTTACCGCAGACCTTAGGCGGCAAATGTCTATATTCTTTAGCCTGCGCACCATAAAGATGCGGAGCAGGCGTTTGAAACACCATGTCTGGCATTATTGCGTTAAGAATCGCTTGGAAAGGGTTAACGCGCGACGCTTTAAAGGTCGCTTAGCTGTTGAACGAATTGCCCAGATAGACGCGCCGGACTTCGGGGTCATTGGTAATCTGATCCGCTGTGCCTTCAAACAAAACCTCACCGGAGTGGATGATCGAAGCGCGATCCACCAGTTCCAGAGTTTCACGCACATTGTGGTCAGTGATCAAAATGCCTATGCCGCGCTGTTTGAGATAGTTGACCACTTCGCGGATATCGGAAATCGCCAGGGGGTCAATACCGGCAAAGGGTTCATCCAGCAGCATGAAGGACGGTTTGCCGGCCAGAGCGCGGGCAATTTCCACCCGTCTGCGTTCCCCACCGGACAGGGCCGTTGCCGGTGAATGGCGAATGTGGGTGATGCGCAATTCTTCAAGCAGGCGTGTGGCGTCTTCCTTGACGACATTCGGGTTTTTTTCGTTCAGCTCCAGAACGGCATAGAGGTTTTGTTCAACCGACATGCCGCGAAAAATTGAGGTTTCCTGCGGCAGATATCCCAGCCCCATGCGCGCCCTTTGGTACATGGGCTGGCGGGTAATATCCTGACCATCCAGATGGATGGAGCCATAATCGGCCTCGATCAGGCCGGTAATCATATAAAAACAGGTGGTTTTACCAGCGCCGTTCGGGCCCAGCAGGCCGACAATTTCACCCCGCCCCAGCTTAAGCGAGACGCTTTTGACGACGGCGCGATCCTTATAGGTCTTGCCAATGCCTTCGACGACAATGCCTTCATTAAAGGTATCAGACGCGGCTTTCGTATGAACATCTTCGGGTATGAGCATGATTATTTTTGACTATTATTTTTGACCGGCCGGTTTGGCAGGCGCCGTCTTCTTGTCCGGATAGATGATGGCCTTTACGCGGCCCTTGCCGGTTGAGGTCGGATTGGCATCCAGGGTTGTAATGCCACTTGTGACGCCACTGACCAGACGGTTGCCGGTCAGGACGTTCTGGCCCTGGGTCAGGATGACATCGCCGGTGATGACCATGTCATCTGTTGATTTGGTGTATACGGCCAGATCGCCTTTGACCGTATTGTCCGGCGTCACATAATAGACATTGCCACTGGCTGTAATGGTGGCTGCATCCCCAAAGCCGCTACCATCGGGGCCCGCCTCATAGACAACCTTGACATTATCAGCCCGCAGGCGTGCCGTACCCTGAATAACCTCAACGCGACCATCGAAAATCTGGGTACGGGCATTCTGATCCACCTGCATGGAATCGCCGTCAATGGATACGGGGACATTTTCGTTGGATATCTGGGCGCCCGCCGAACCGCCAAGGCTTATCATGGCCCCGACGCTCATGGCCGCCAATGCTGCTGAGATCAGCCCTTTTTTCATTGCGTCGTCCCTTTTGGTATCCATATCAATATTTAACCGCCTTAACCTGAACGGGGCCCTTGCCACGGAAAAGGATATGATTACCATTATCTGAGATAATAAAACTTTCCCCCTCTATATGACCCACGGAACCATTTCCTTCAACGTGTTTGTCACCTGAGACAGATGAATTCTGCAGATCAACAATGGCTTCTTCGGTCTTGAGGGTAAAATCTGAGGTGCCGGTTTCCATAACGACATTCCCGGTCATGGTGAATTTGTTGTTGAGCTGATTGAAAACACCGTTGGAGGCCTTGATTTTTGAAGGCCGCCCCCCCTCGGCATCGCGCAATTCCATAGTTGGGGCCTTCAGAGTAATAAAGGTGGCATTGGCACCCTTACGGACGGCTTCCAGTCCGCTGATGGTATAATGGTCGCCATTGCTGCTCTGACCGAAATAGCGCGGATTGGTCATACGGACTTCGTTGCTGGCGGCGTTGTACACATTGAACGAATTTAACATCGTCTGTACGGCGATCCATCCGACATTGAGCAGGCCCAGACCGATAATGGCCGCCGGTATGAGAATACGCAACTGGCGGATCATGCGCGAGCGTCTGCGGACGGCCGCAGCCTGTTGCGCCAGCCGGACACGCCGATCCGCCGCCTCAGCCGCAATATCGACATAGGCTGTGCCCAGAGGCTCAAGCGGTGTATGCAGATCCGTCGGGGTCATAAAGGGCCTGTCTGTTAGGGCGTTCAGGCCCAGCTATGGGCAAAGATATCGCAATCTTCCCATCCTGCCAAATCCAGTTTGACGCGGTGCGGTAAAAAATCCATGGCCGCACGGGCCAGATGATCGCGGCCTTCGCGCACCAGCATGGCATCAAGCTTGATTTTCAGGGCATGCAAATGCAAAACATCCGAAGCCGCATAGGCCAGTTGTTCCGGCGAAAGCGTGGCCTGACCCCAGTCTGAGCTTTGCTGGGCCTTGGACAGATCGACACTCAGCAATTCGCGCACCAGGTCTTTCAGGCCGTGACGATCCGTATAGGTGCGCGCCAGCTTGGAGGCAATCTTGGTGCAATAGACAGGCGTGGTGGATACCCCCAGATGCAGCTCAAACATGCCAATATCAAAACGGCCGTAATGAAACAGCTTCAGCACAGCCGGATCGGCCAGCAGTTTTTTCAGATTGGGGCAGTTATAACCGGGGCGATCCATGCGCACAACATGGGCATGACCATCGCCTGACGACAGTTGCACGACGCACAAAGGATCGCGGCCAAAGCGAAGGCCCATGGTCTCAGAATCAATAGCAACGGACGATCCCAGATCCAGTCCGTCCGGCAAGTCGCCTTCGTGGTAATATACAGTCAAAACATCGCCTTATTTCTGGTCGCAATGGCCTTGCGATAGGGGCCATTCATCATGACACCTTGAGTATTTTGGCCTAACCCCAAAAACGTGAAAGGTCAATTGCCCCAAGGCATTCGGTGCTTGTTTGGCTAGACTTGAGTCAAGCCTTTTGCACATTTCGGGAAAATATAGCTTCGAGCTTATGCCACCCAGTAATGAGGATGACGGCGACACAGACATTGAAACACAATGAGAGAAGGCCTTCAGCATATAAAGGATCGACGATCAAATTTTCAACGGCAACACATGCATTTAGAGCCGACCAGCCGCCAAAAAACACTAGGCCCCAACCTTGCCATTGCGCGTAATCAACTCCCTGTTCAGGATCGGCGTCTGATGGCAGTAAAGTCAGCGCCAAGCGATCAGCTTGAAACCACATAATTAAGGATGCAGCGATCATCACCACGCATATGACGACCATCAACAAAGAATTGGTATCTCTGATTGAACCCGATATAAGCGCAGGCATTATGATCGTGATGGTGAACAAGGCCTTGGGCGGGATGTATATGAACAATATGCCCGCAGCCATCATGCGCAAAGCCAGTTTGGCAAAGGCAGCAAGCGTCATTGATCTTCCCCGGTAAAAGCGGGTTTCGTCAACCAGGATTGAAGGGCTTTAAAGCCACCAGCAATCGTTCCAAGCCCAGCTATAAGTGCGATCCCCATAAGGATATAAATCATGCTGCTACCGGCAAGGAATGGTAAAAACCTGTCCTCGGGCGACGGGGCCTGAACGATTAGAAGCTTTAGTACCTGGTTGATGCTGTCGGTGCCCTTCAAAATAAAGAGCACGCCAATCGCCGCAATAATAAGGGCCTTCCACTGGACAAGGTCTATGCCCTTAGCATTGCCTTCCTCCGGCAAAGCACGGCTTACACCGCTCGATATCCAGCCGGCACCAAACCAAAGAACCGCAGCTATCAATGCGCTAAAAATGGGTGCAAAGATCAGTCCTAAATAGGCCACATCATTAAGCTCTGGATATGAATTACGCATCGCAAAAACGCCAACAGCTTGCAGCGTAAAATTCAGAACATAGATGACAAACAGGTAGACGGCGAAAAGCCTACAGGCGACAAAGGCCATGTTACGTGCGTTCATGTAATTCCCTTTTTTGCCAGCCTACAGCTTTATCCGCAGGAAAGCCATCATGCGTGTCCACGCCTGCTCGGAAGCCTCAGCGTTATAGACTTCGGGACGGGTCTGGTTGAAAAAGGCGTGATCGGCATCATAGCTATAGACATCCGGCACATTATGCGCCGCGTCCATGGCCTTGGTCATGTCGGCGACAACAGCCGGGGTGATCCAGTCATCCTGACGGGCGAAATGGCCCTGAAGCGGGATTTTGATATCGGCCGGATCGGCAAAGTCTTTGGGTGGAATGCCGTAAAAGGTAACGGCCGCCGCAAAGCCGTCAAGATGGACAGCCGCGCCTATGGTGAGGGCACCGCCCATGCAAAAACCCATAACACCGACGGACGGGTTAATGGTTTTAAGGTGGTTCAGGGCCGCCGCAATGTCCTGATAGACAGCCTGCGGGAAATCCAGCCCGTTCATCATATGGCTGGCTTCATCGGCGTCCTTGGTGATGCGGCCATGATACATGTCGGGGGCTAAGGCATTAAAGCCTTCGAAATCAAACCGATCAACAATGGATTTTATGTGGTCGTTCAGACCCCACCATTCCTGAATGACAATGATGCCGGGCCGGTTCTTGTCGATGGCGCTGATATAGGCGTCGAGATGGCCTTCGTCAGGACGCTCAATTGTGATCATCTGGCCCATGCGCGGCCTCCTTTTGGAATATGATTTCAGCCCGGCCATTATGAGCCGGTTTGACGCCAGATGCCAGATGCCAGACGCCAGACATCAGTCTACGAACTAATTAGATGAGGTTTGCGTCAGCGGCGGATTGTCGCCGGGCGGGCGTATGCGGGGCTTTGCCATGACGGACACAAAGGCGGCTGCGCATTGTGCGGGCGCGCAGGCGCGGGCGGCGGATATCCAGGTGTCGGCTTTCATCTTGTGCATGTTTCGATCCTGCCAGACCTTTGATCACGGCCTGTAAACTGAGACTTTGCATCGAATATAGCGCTTAATTATCAAGATTCGATGATGAAGACATGAAGGAAGTTTTAATCTGTTGGCCACTGGAAAGCATTCATTTGCCAAAGATTTTAAGCCGCTTTTCCCATGCCGTAGCCTATGTTAGCTAAAACATCTGAAATCAGGAGGCCGCATGGCGGAAAAACCTAGTCATCCGCTTGCGCCTTTCTTGCAGCCGACACGACGCTGGATACGCAAGGCATTGATGTATCTGCCGGCCCCTTTACGGGAATTCGTATTGTTCGGGCTGAAAATGGCGTGGTCGTGCCTGTTCGGCGCAGGCATGTTGTTTTTGCTGATCGTGACCCATCTGTTCTGGCCTGTGGATGCGCCGATTTATCGCTATGATGTGCTATTGGGCGGAGCCCTGCTGATTCAGGCCATGTTGCTGTGGACACGACTGGAGACCTTTAATGAGGTCAAGGTCATCATGCTTTATCATGTCATTGGCACCGCCATGGAGATTTTCAAAACCCATATGGGGTCATGGACCTATCCAGAGCCATCCGTCTTTCACATTGCGGGCGTACCGTTATTCACGGGCTTCATGTATGGTAGCGTTGGTTCCTTTATCGCACGCGCGGTGCGGGTTTTTGATATGCGTTTCTCGCATTACCCAAAACCGTGGATTACCTATGTTCTGGCGATCATCATCTATATCAACTTTTTCACACACCATTTTATCTATGATTTCCGGTATCTGATTTTCGCAGCTATCGCTGTCATCTATTTCCGCTGTTTCGTTTTTTTTCGCGTCGATCAAACCGTGCGTTCTATGCCGTATCTTTTGGCGGGCACATTAACAGCATTTTTCCTGTGGCTGGCTGAAAATATCGGCACCTATACCCATACCTGGGCCTATCCCGGCGAGGCGTGGCACCTTGTATCTCTGCAAAAAATGGGCGCCTGGGGTTTATTGCTGATTATCAGTTTTGTCACGGTTACTCTGATTTTTAAACCGAAAGCACCCGAAGATGAAGGGGATGGCGATACCG
>JBAWDM010000134.1:0-10692 GCA_049590735.1 Asticcacaulis sp.
TGGCCCTGGCCTTTGTGTATTTGCAAAATGATCTGCATCGTAATCTTTTGGACCCCAAGATACCGTTCCAGGTCTATGACCCGCCCGCAGCCCCCGACTATGCGAAGGCGGGCAGCTGGTATCTCAATCCGGCCATAGCGCGTTATTATGCCGATCCGCGCAAGGTGGATGTCTTTTTCCTGCATGCCACCAGCTATAATGGCGGTAAGGACTGGCTGGGCAGCATCAGTAAAAACAAAACTCAGGATGAAGTGACGCGGGTGCAGTTGCCGAACTATGCCGCCCCCTTTGCTATTATGGGCAATATCTATGCGCCGAAATACCGTCAGGCCAGCCTCTACACCCAGCTTACCTATCGTGAAGACGCCCGCGAAGCGCGACAATTTGCCTATCGGGACGCCGAAGCCGCCTTCAAAACCTTTTTAAAAAAGCGGCGTGGCGGTAAGGGGTTTGTAATTGTGGGCGTGGAGCAGGGCGGTTTGCTGGCGGAGCGTCTGCTTCTGGATGTGGTGGCGCCTGATCCCAAACTCAAAGCACAACTGGTGGCGGCCTATCTGCTGGAGACGGCGGCCCCCGAAAGCCAGTTTGGCATGCCCGATTCTTTTCCGACAGCCTGTACAACGCGTCAGAAAACCGGATGCGTGGTGGCCTATACCACCCTCAATTCCGGGCGTCCTGATATTGCTTTACGCCTTCTGCGGCGGGCTGCTTACTGGCAGGGCGATGTTCTGGCCTCTCTGGGGTCACAAAAAGCGGTCTGCGTGAACCCCCTGACCGGCAATACCACCAAGGCCGAAATCGACGCAAAGCAATCTTTGGGGGCCACCAATGCCACCGGACTGGAATGGGGGACAGATCCGGCCCTGAGTGCCCGCAAGGTGTCGGCGCATTGTCTGGGGGGGTTGTTGTTTGTCGATAAGCCCAATTCACCGTCATTTAGCGATGGCGGCACATGGGAAGACAAGAGAAAAATAAACAAATACAATTTGTTTTATGGTGATCTTCAACAAGATATTCAGGATCGCTGGCAGGCTTATGAAGCGGCCAACGCACCCTAATCCTGTTTGTCGGCGATATCGGCGCGCCAGTCGAAAAGCTGTTTCAGAACCTCGATCGCCTGACGGCGCGGCGCTGGCAAAGCCTCATTCTGCTGTAAAATATAAACGGCTTCTCGGGCGGCCATGGCGATCAGATGCGTATGCGCCACCGGATCGACAAAATGGTAATCAGGAAAGCCGGATTGTTTGGCGCCTAAAATATCGCCTTCACCGCGCAACTTCCAATCCATTTCGGCAATTTTGAAGCCATCTTCGGTGTCTCGCAACAGCTCAAGGCGCGCTTTGGCATTTTGCGACAAGGGGGTGTCATACAGCAGGATACAGGCGCTTTTGTCCCGTCCACGCCCCACGCGGCCGCGCAACTGATGCAGTTGTGCCAGACCAAAGCGCTCGGCCTGTTCAATAATGATGATCGAAGCCGAAGGCACATCAATACCCACCTCAACCACCGTGGTGGCACACAGGACGCGCACCTCACCGGCCGCAAAGCGCGTAATAACGCTATCCTTGTCCTCTGAGGCCATCCGACCGTGGACAAGACCGATCTCCATGTTCAGCGCCTCAGCAAGCTCCCTGTGCCGTAATTCCACGGCGATCAGGTCAGAGTCCGCCGACTCTTCAACCAGAGGGCATATCCAATAGGCCTGAGAGCCGGCCGCAATCGCGCTTTTCAGACGTTGAATGACATCCTCCAGACGCTGACGTGGCAATACGGCGGTGTGGATCGGTTGGCGGCCCGGTGGTTTTTCATCCAGCAGGCTGAGATCAGCCTCACCATATTGCGTCAGGGCCAGGGTCCGCGGAATGGGCGTGGCCGACATGGAGAGGTAATGGACGGCATCGCCTTTGGAAAACAGGCGCTGGCGCTGGCCGACCCCAAACCGGTGTTGTTCGTCAATGACGGCCAGTTGCAGGGACTTGAACTCAACCCCGTCCTGAAAGACAGCATGGGTGCCGAAGACGAGCATGACATCGCAACTGGCGACAGCCATGCGCTTTTCTTCGCGTGCCTTACCCTTATCCCGACCTGTCATAAGTATTGAGCTTATGCCCAGAGGACTCAGAATAGACTGGCATTTTTCATAATGTTGTCGCGCCAGAATTTCGGTCGGGGCCATCATGACGCTTTGCAGGCCACTGGCGGCCAGATCCAACATGGCCAGAAGCGCCACAAGCGTTTTACCTGAGCCGACATCCCCTTGAATAAGCCTGTTCATGCGGTGGCCGGAACGCAGATCGGCCCGTATCTCCTCCAGTGACCGAATTTGTGCGCTGGTTAAGGCAAAGGGCAGGGCCGCCAGAGCTTTATCAGAGACTGTATGATTGTCGACAATTTGCGCCGAGGTGTTTTGACGATATTGTTTGCGGCTTTTGAGCGCCAGTTGATGCGCTAAGGCTTCATCATAGGCCAGTCTTTGCCGTGCCGGGGCTTCGGGCAGCAGGTCGCGTGCGTCGGATGGCGTATGGCAAGCTTGCAAGGATTTATTAAAAGATGGCCATAAGTATTTGTCCATCATTGCTTTATCTGACCATTCCGGCAGATCGGGTAGGGTGGACAGGGCTGTCTGGCAAAACTTCCGGATCAGTCGGGATGAGACATCCAGTGTGGCGGGATAGACGGGTTCACAGGCCGGAATCTCAGTGGCGCGCGCTTCATCTACCATATAGTCGGGGTGCGTCATTTGCAGCATGGCGCCAAACTTTTCAATCCGCCCGCTAACCAGCCGGCGCGCCCCGACCGGATGCTGTAATTCCAGACCGCGAATGCGGTGAAAATAGACCAGATTCAGGCGATGTTCCCCATCATAAGTCTCAAGGCGCTGTGGCCCCTTGGCGACAGAAGACGGATAGCCACCAAGGGTCACGGCGACCGTCTGAATCTCGCCAAGACGAGCCTGAGACAGCGTAACTAAGGGCCGGTTGATCACACCCGTTGGCAGAAAAAAGACCAGATCGCGCACATAGGGGCCGACATGCGCGCTTAAGGCGGGCGCTATTTTGGGGCCGACCCCTTTGAGGCTGGTTACCGGTGCATAATAGGGAAATAAAATTTCTGGTCGCATGGGCTTATCAAGCACCAAAAATGCTTTATGAGAAGGGCTTGATTGGGTTTAGGAGTTCAAAACTGTGATACAGGCAGGTGATCAAGAAGCACGTCTCAAAAAGCTGTCGTTTCGGGCATGGCGGCGCGGTTTCAAAGAGGCCGACATCATATTGGGGAATTTTGCCGACGACATGCTGGCGGGCATGAGCGTGGAGGAACTCGATATATTTGAAATCCTGCTGGAGGTGCCCGATCAGGATCTCTATGGCTGGATCATTGAACGTGATCCGACACCGCCTGAATTTCAGTCTATAATTATGAATAAACTCAATCAGTATTATAAAACAGCTTACACAAAAATTTAAAATCATATGCCTGACCTGTCACAAATCGCCAAGCCCCTTCACGCCCTGACCCTGAGTGGCAGTCCCGAAGGGTTTGATAGTCTTATTACCACCGATCTGGCGCGCGGTGAGGGCTTAAGCGTCTATATGGCGCGGGATTTCGCGCGCATGAATGCCGTGATGGAGACGCTGCAATTTTTCGCGCCTGAACTGGAAATTCTGAGCTTTCCTGCGTGGGACTGCCTGCCCTATGACCGGATGAGTCCGACCACGGGCATTATGGCGCAGCGCATGTATAGCTTGTCGCGTCTGGCAGCGATGAAAGCAAATAGACCCCAGACGCCGGTTTTATTGCTGACAACCGCCTCGGCCATGATGCAGAAAGTGCCGCCACTTAAGGTGATAGATGAGGGATGGTTGTCACTGAAACCCGGTCAGAGCATGGATATCCGCGAGCTAGAGACCTATTTTCTCAAGCAGGGATATAACCGCGTCTCCACCGTATCGGAAAAAGGCGAATTTGCCGTGCGCGGCGGGTTGCTGGATGTGTTTTCACCCAGCCATGAAGAACCCATGCGGCTGGATTTTTTTGGTGATAGTCTGGAATCCATCCGCACCTTTGACACCGAAACCCAGCGCTCTCTTAAACAAATCACTGAGCTCGACTTTACCGCCGTAGCTGAAATTCGCCTCGATGAAGCCAGCATAAAACGGTTTCGGCAAAACTATCTGGAGGCCTTTGGCGCGGCCGGCAATGATCCGCTCTATGCGGCCCTGTCATCCGGCATCCGCCGTCAGGGCATTGAGCATCTGCTGCCGCTTTTTTATGAGGGTCTGGACAGTGTGTTTGATTATCTCCCGCCTCACACACTGCTTATGCTGGATGCGCTGGCTGAGAACGCCTTTAATGAACGCGCAGCCACCGTTCAGGATGCTTATGAACTTCGGGCGGCGTTGAAGGCACCCCATACAGGCGGCGTGAATTATCGCGCCCTGACGCCTGACCGCCTTTATCTGGATAAGGCGCATTGGGATGCGGCTTTGGGTCAGCAACGGGTTCGGCGATTTGAGCCTTTTCAGCGCGAAGGTCAGGATGTCATAGATCTGGGTGGGCGTTTGGGGCGCAATTTTTCCGAAGCGCGCCTGCTGGATTCGACCAATCTGTTTGCGGCCGTAACCGATCACGCCAAAGCCTTGGCCAAACAGGGCAAACGCGTCCTGTTTGCTTCCTGGACCGAAGGGTCATCCGAGCGTCTGGGGGGGATGCTGGCGGATCATGGCCTGAGTGCACTGAGGTTGGCTGCGAACTGGGCCGATGCGCAAAGCTTTGGCATTGCGGGCACTAAGGTTAAGCCCGTTCAGCGCGTGGTTTTGCCTCTGGATCATGGTTTTGAAACCGAAAGTCTGGCCATTATTTCTGAAACCGACATCTTAGGTGACAGATTAGCCCGTCCCCGTAAGAGACGAAGAGCACAGAACTTTTTGGCTGAGGCCTCCGCTCTGTCAACGGGCGATCTGGTGGTGCATATCGAACATGGGATTGGGCGGTATGAGGGGCTGAAAACGCTGGAGGTCAATGGCGCGCCGCATGATTGTCTGGACTTGCAATATGCCGCCGATGCCAAGCTGTATCTGCCGGTGGAAAATATTGACCTGCTGACCCGCTATGGTTCGGACAGTGACAGTGCGCAACTGGATCGGCTGGGATCGGCAGCCTGGCAGGGACGCAAGGCGAAGGCCAAGGAAAAGCTACGGGAAATGGCCGATGGCCTGATCCAGCTGGCGGCGGCACGAGCCCTGAAAGAAGGTCAGACCATTGACCCGCCGTCGGGGCTTTATGATGAGTTTTGCGCCCAGTTTCCTTACGAAGAAACCGATGATCAGTTGAATGCCATTGCCGATGTGCTGGAGGATCTGGGCAAGGGACAGCCGATGGATCGCCTGATTTGTGGTGATGTCGGTTTTGGTAAGACCGAGGTCGCGCTGCGGGCCGCCTTTGTAGTGGCCATGTCCGGCCATCAGGTGGCGATTATCTGTCCGACAACGCTTCTGGCCCGTCAGCATTATAAGACCTTCAGCCAGCGCTTTCAGGGCTGGCCCATCAGGGTGCGGCAATTGTCGCGCATGGTGGGGCGTAAGGAGGCCGATGAAACCCGCGAAGGCCTGAAAAAAGGGGAGGTCGAGGTGGTGATCGGCACCCATGCTCTCCTGTCAGAACAGGTTGGCTTTTCTAATTTAGGCCTTGTAATTGTTGATGAAGAACAGCATTTCGGAGTCAAACATAAAGAGAAGCTGAAAAATTTCCGTGCGGATGTGCATATGCTGGCTTTATCGGCCACACCGATCCCGCGAACACTGCAAATGGCCCTGTCCGGCATCCGGGACATGTCGATTATTGCCACGCCGCCGGTCGATCGCATCGCGGTTAGAACCTATGTACTACCTTATGATCCGGTCGCTCTGCGTGAGGCCCTGCTGCGCGAAAAATACCGGGGCGGACAGGTCTATTATGTCGTGCCTCGCCTAAGCGATATACCCGATGTGGCTGAGTTTCTGCGGGTTCAGGTACCGGAAATCAGGTTTGTGGTCGGTCACGGACAATTGGCACCTACCGCTCTCGAAGACGTCATGAACGCCTTTTATGACGGGCAGTATGATGTGCTGTTGTCAACGACCATCGTTGAATCCGGTCTGGATGTGCCCACCGCCAATACGCTGATTGTCCATCGGGCGGATATGTTCGGACTGGCGCAACTTTATCAGATCCGCGGCCGGGTCGGGCGATCCAAAACACGGGCCTACGCCTATTTGACAACGCCACAGCATAAAACTTTAAGCGTTGCCTCAGAAAAGCGCCTTAAGGTTCTGCAATCGCTTGATAATTTAGGCGCAGGATTTCAACTGGCCAGTCATGATCTTGATATTCGCGGCGGCGGCAATTTGCTGGGGCATGAACAGTCGGGCCACATAAGGGAAATCGGGGTCGAGCTTTACCAGCAGATGCTGGAAGACGCGGTGGCGGAGCTTCAGCAAAAAAATGCGCAGAATCTCAGTGATTCCCGTAGCTGGTCTCCGCAGATCAATACGGGTGCAGCCGTCATGATCCCTGAAAGTTACGTGCCGGATCTGAATATACGCCTGTCCCTTTACAGGCGGGTATCCGAAGCCGAAAAACTGGCGGATCGCGAAGCACTGGCATCAGAACTGATTGATCGTTTCGGGCCTATACCCGAAGAAGCTGAGCAGCTTCTGAAGGTCGTAGGTCTCAAGGGTCTGTGCCGGGAATCGAATGTGTCGAAACTGGATATTGGCCCCAAGGGCGCCGTCATTACCTTCCGCAATGACAGCTTTAATAATCCTATGGGCCTGGTCGGGCACATCCAGTCGCGGCCAAATGACTGGAAGCTGCGTCCGGATCAGAAATTACTGGTCAAGGGGGAGTGGCCGGATGCGGCGCAGCGTCTGGCGGCGGCCGAAGGGATTATGAAGGATCTGGCCAGACTGGCAGGTGAGGCGGCTTAAACGGCTTCCTGGGCGGATGGTGCCAAGGTCGTGGCTGCCGCCCGCATCAGGGCTTCTGCGGCCGGTTCACCTTCTTGCAACTGTGCGACGCCGACAATGAATTCCACAATATAGGGCGGTTTTCCCTGACCGGAATCAAAAGCCGTGCAACTGATCACCGCCGAAATGCGCTCGCCGACATTGCGGGCCGCTTCCAGCGTGGTGGCGGGCAGGGCGATGGCGAACACATCATTGGACAAGCGACCTGCGCTGTCTTCGGCACGCACCAAACGGGATATCATGGAACCGATTTGCGGCACGGCCCTGTTCAGCATTTTCAGTTGTCTGGCGCGCAATATGTCCGGCGTGTCGGCTATTTTCAGAACGCAGATACTTAAAGACCGGTGACGTTTAACCGAGGCTCTGGACAGGCGTGCCAGATGGGTGGCGAACAGATCGCGGCCGAAGAGGCCCGTTTCCTTATCCATGCGCGGATTATGGCGCATGTCCTCAAGAGTCTGGCGTATCGTCTGCTGACGGCGATGGGTTTTCGCTAATCTCACCAGCCGGTCGGTGATTTCCTCTATCCCCGCTTTGGGATTGGCAATGTCATTGACGCCACGCGCATAAGCATTTCCGATATCGAGCTCAACCTGTTTGTTAAGACGCAACAGAACAGGGGTATGAAACAGGCGGGTATTACGCCGCATACCTGCCGAAATGGCCAGCGCCTCAGACGGCTGATTGCCGCCCCACAGCAGCACTACATCAAAGTTTTTATCGTGCAAATAATCGAAAGCGCTATAGCTGGACAGGGCCGCGGTGACCTCAATGCCTTGCGCCTGAAGGCCGTGCGTCAGCGCCAGATATTCCGGATCCGGCTGCCCAATCGACAGAAGACTCAAGGGCGGCTGATTGCCTAACAAAAGATCAGGGTCGGGCAAGTCACCGGCAAATGTCTCAACGCGCGTATCATATTCTTCTTCGGCAATGCAGGCGCGCACCAGATGTTCAATCATAACCACGATTTGCTGGGCATGCGCGTCACGCGTAAAGGCCATATCCCATCCGGCCGGCACCAGATGGTTGTCGTCCGATCGCATCAGGATGACGGGAATCCGGCGGGGGTGACAGGCGGCGCGCAACTGGTCAACAACATCCGGCCAGACCTGTTGGCAGGCCTCATTGATCAGCACGGATTCAATGGGCAGATCCGCCAGCGCGGCACAGGCCGCTTCGGGCTCGCGGGCGCTGATGGTCCGTAAACCCAGCCGATCCAGTTGATCGGCGAGGCCTTCAAGCCATTGATCATCGCGGCTAAGTACCAGTAATCTGGCCTGTAGGGTCATGATGTAGGGGCCTCTTGCACAAATTTTACTGACGGATTCTTCATCATGGGCTGGGTTATAAGACATAGTACGCAACAGTAAACATTATTGTAATACACGCCAAATCGCGTTTATGCGCGGGCAATGATGAAAACAAAATCCGCATCTTCTTTGTGAGAAGATATAAGTACGAATTTGTTTTCATTACAAAAATGCGGAATATCAACTTGCGCCATCGGATCGTTGGCCCACAATATAACACCACGCGTATCGGGGAATCGCTCAAACTGACGACGCAGTTTAAGCGCAGGTACGGGGCAGTGATGGCCACGGGCATCCATGACAATAAAATCTTTATGAGATGAATGTGGATCGAATGGGCGGGTGATGGACATGCCAGACATGTGCCACAGATTTCAGAGACGGGGGAGTCGGAATTTCACCTATATTCCGGCGTAACAAATGTGAGTTATAACCGAAGCGCGACAGTGTCACGACAAAGTTTTTTTACGATGGCTCCGACCTGATCGCTGAGTATAATGGGGCAGGTGGTTTACTGCGACGTCATGTCCATGGGCCTGGCACGGATGAGCCCTTGGTCACCTATGACAGCGCGGGCAGCAAATCCTGGCTGAATGCCGACGATCTCGGATCGATCATAACGACGACCAATGCGGCGGGAACCACAACCGTCAACACCTATACGGACAAAGTCTCCGCCTTGGCGAGATCAAACAGCTTGACCCGTTCTTTGAAGTCAATATGCGTATAATAGGTTCCTATAGCGCTTGTCCTTGCATTCCCGTAGAGCACTGAAAACTAAGATAAGTCGCACTTCAAGCTAGAATCCACCCGGCTACAGCTCTTGTCTAGGCCGATTAGAAATGTCGCAGTTTGTGCCAAATAGAAATGTCAGTCGGGCGGGGGAGGCGCGCAGCTTTTCAAGCGAGCGCAGCGCCGACCCGCCCGTTTAACCGACGTTGAACATATGGCCGGACTGGTCCCTACGCTTGGGGGCTTTGTCCGCGCGGGTAGGGAGCGGGTTTGCCTCCTGACTTTGCTTGATCAGGTCTAAAAGGCTGCCCAGGCGTTTGTTTTCAACGACTGATGTCTGTTTAACCTGACGGATCTTGTCGAAGGTCCGATAAGGAAGATCCTGACCTTCATACCGGATCAACAGCCGCCCGTCGGGATAGTCGTAGACCATAACCCGTTTGCCGATGGCCGATTGGGCAACTTCTGTCGGCTCCAGTATAAAAAGCACCTTGTCGTATTGAAGCGTGAGGGCCTGGGACAGGGTGCGTTCCACACGCCAGGTAAAGGTGTCGTCGAGATTGTCACGGTCGGTCATGGCTCTGTGCAGGTCCTTTGGGTTGGCGGGAAGTTTGGCGAAGCGGACGTTATAATCAGCGATAAACCCCAGAAGAAATGCATTGCCATCGGTCATAGAACTGACGCCAGCGAGCCTCAGTTCCTTGACCAAACGGTCCTGTAGTGTTTTGTTCGCACGTTCAACACGACCCTTGGCCTGGCTGGAGTTGGCGCAGATGATCTCGATGTTCAGATCGCTCAGAGCTCGGCCAAACTGCGTCAGCCCGTCCGTATTGGCGCCGCCAGGCTTGTTGACGCGGAACACTGCATGCTTGTCGCTATAGAACGCTATCGGCTTACCGAAGGTCTCCAGATAAGTGCGTGTAGCCTTGTAGTAGGCAAAGGTCGACTCCGTCTGGACGAACTGGAGATGCATCAAACGACTGGTGGCATCGTCGATGAAGACGAGCAGGGTGCATTTAGGGGCGCGGCCCTCGAACCAGCGGTGATCCGAGCCATCGATCTGGATCAACTCGCCAACGCAGTCACGCCGATACCGTGGCTGATGTACGCGTCCGCGGCGCTTCTTGCGCGGCTGCCAAAGACCGTCCTCAATCATCCAGGCTCGCAGCGTCTCACGTGACACGCTCACATCGTGCAGTTCATGTAACTTCTCAGCTGCGAATGTCGGCCCAAAATCCGAATAGTTGGATCTGACGACGGCCATGACAGCGGTACGCACGTCGTACGGCGTCTTACGATTACTAGGCTGGCCGCGTTTACCGGAAATCATCCCGCCGGCGCCTTGCAACCGGTAGCGTTTCAATAATCGCCAAACCTGTCGTTCGCTTATCCCAAGCACGACGGCCGCCGCGCGCGCCGGTATCCGTTCAAGATCGACGTCACGTATGATCTCCAGCTTGTCCAGCTCTGTATCGCTCATAGTCAGTACCCGCATGGCTTCTGCCTCCACATGGCCAAATCCGACCTGAGGAGACTGACACATCTAATTTGCAGAGGACTGACATTTGCATGTTGCGGGGTGGGTTCTACGCGAAGTGCGAAGTCCGGCTTTGGTCTAGCAGGAACGACTGATTTGAGCCAGC
>JBAWDM010000135.1:0-3010 GCA_049590735.1 Asticcacaulis sp.
GAAGACGGCGGCGAATGTGACGCCCATCCGTGCCTGGAAGGCGTGGCACTGGCGGCCAAAACGGCCGCGCGCGCACTGGCCACTATCGAAGCGCCTTTGCTGGCCTTGGTGCGCGCCCTTGAGGATCAGCTCAATCTCACCAGCCCTGTGGACGGCAAACCGGCCTTAGAAGCCTCTGATCGCATCCGTATCGAAGGCGCTTTGCGCGGGCTGGAACGCCGGGCGCGCATGGTCTTGCCGGCGTGGCGGTCTTTGCTGCATCAACTGACTCTGGATGATGAGCCCGAGCCTCTTACGCAGGCTGCCCAGACAATCGACTGGTTCTCAACCGAAGCCATGCGCGGCCGCGTGGTGGATGTGTGCCTCAATCGCCATTTTGTCGATCCGTCCCTGCCTCTGGCCGAATTTGTCCTGAAGCCCGCACATGGGGTGCTGGTGGCCTCGGCCACACTGAGCGATGGCCCGAAGGACGGCACGGAGGCCGATGTCTTCGCTCTGGCCCGCAGCCGCACCGGCGCCAATCATCTGGTTATGGGCGCGAAAACCGTGCGCATCACCTCGCCGTTCGACTATGCCTCTCAGGCGCGCTTATTTGTCATCAGTGATGTGTCCCGCGAAGATGCCCGCTCCGTGGCCGCCGCCATGCAGGCTTTGTTTATCGCCTCTAAAGGCGGTGCATTGGGGCTGTTTACCGCCATCCGCCGCCTGAAGGCCGTCTATGATCAGATTGAAAAACCCTTAGGCGAACAGGGCTTGTCGCTGTATGCCCAGCATGTCGATCCGCTGGATGTCTCGGATCTGGTCAGCGTCTTCCGCGCCGAGCATCATTCGTGCCTGCTGGGCACGGATGCGGTGCGTGACGGCGTTGATGTGCCCGGTCAGGCCCTGCGCCTGATTGCCTTTGACCGCGTGCCCTGGCCGCGCCCTGATACCTTACACCGCTCACGCCGTCAGCATTTCGGGGCAAAAATCTATGATGATGCCCTGACCCGCGCCAAACTGGCGCAGGCTTTTGGGCGGCTGATCCGTAAAAAAGATGATCGCGGCGTTTTTGTCATGCTCGATTCGGCGGCACCGACACGCCTGTTTTCCGGTCTGCCCGAAGGCGTGATCGTGCAAAGATGCACATTAACCGAGGCCATAGACGCCATCAGCAAGTTCCTGTATCCGAATTGACTTTTAAGGCATCTGTGCCTTTGGTTAGGTTCTGACCTGACTCCGCCGTAACAGCACCAGATCTGAGGATAGTTTCACGTGACGGACACGCCCACTGATGACACGCCCACTGAAGACCCTATTGTCGTAACGGAGCCCGCCCCTGCGCCAGTTAAAAAACCCCATCGTTTAGGCCTGTTCGGGCCCATCCTGTGTCTGGCCTTAGCGTTTGGCGGCTGGAGCCTGTACTGGTTCCACACAGCCGGCCGGATTGAAAAAGACATCGTCACCCAGCAGCAGGGCCTCATCAAGGCCGGTTATCAGGTGCGTTTTGATCCCGTCCATATTGCCGGTTATCCCTACCGCATGTTTGCCGCCTTTAAAAACATCACCATAGTCTCACCACAGGGGCGCGGTTTTGCCAGCCCATCCTTAGAAGCCGAAGCCAATGCCTATGCGCTGGATAAGTGGGTGGTTGTGGCCCCCAATGGCCTGACCCTGTATCGCGGGCACGGCACCGGCGTCGATCTCGGCCAATTGTCGGTCACGGGCCGCAGCCTGAAGGCCAGCGTCTCCGGCCTCAATAAACCCATCTATAATGTCGCCCTGCAAGGGGTGGGCCTGAAACTTGTGGCCACTGATCCGGCCCATCCCTTTGCCTTTGACAGCGCGGAGCTGTTTGAGGCCTATCTGCGCCCCGCTGTGAACGCACCGGCCACGGAAACAGACAGCGCCGATATGCTGATCCGGCTGAATGGCGCGCACGGCCAGCCGGGCAGCACAGTGGGTGATGTGTCGCCAGATGTGCCCCTATCCTTGCATGTGGAGGGCACGGTCAGCCATATGTCGGCCTTTACCGGCAAGGATTTCACCGAAAGCCTCAATGCCTGGAAGTTTTCCGAAGGTCAGGTCAGCGGCTTTAAGGGCAAGCTGACGGCAGGTGATCTCAACCTGTTTGCCACCTCTGATAAGCTTAGCCTGGATTTGCGCCGCCATCTGGAGGGGCAGATGACATTTGAGCTGTCGGGCAGTGTCAATCCCATCGGCATATTGGGCACCTTACGACTGATTTCCAAAGAGGATGTGGCTCTGGCGTCCCCCCTGATCACTATGGCGCTCACCACGCCGGGCATTCAAACGAAGCTGGGCACGCAAAAATTTACCCTCGATTTTCGTGACGGCAGCGCCTATATCGGGCCAATCAAGCTGTCCGATACGCCCGTTTTGCCCTAAGGCAGGCTGCGGCGTTTTATAGGCTTGAGTATAGGGCCGCTTGCGCCTAAATTCTGCGCTTACGCCTCACCGGAACCTGTCACTTGAGTAGTTTAGACGCCCTTCGCAGCCAGATCGACGCTCTTGATTCTGAGTTATTACGTCTGATCGATGCCCGCGCGGCGCTGGGGCAGGCCATAGGCGAGGCCAAGATCAGGGCCGAACCGGATAAGGCGCAGGTCTGTTTGTTGCGCCCTGACCGCGAAGCCCTGCTGATCCGTAAGCTTTTGGCTATGCCGCGCAAGGCCGCCAGTGATGGCCTGATTGGCCGCATCTGGCATGAACTGATTTCTGAGAATCTGCGCATTCAGGGCGAAGCCACGGGCGGTCTGAACCTGACCCTCAGCAGCACTGACCCGGTAAAGGATGTGCTGAGCTGGGCGCGTGACCGTTTTGGCTTTGCGCCGTCGCATAGCTACGTGAAGGATGCCACAGCGGCCATTCAGGCAGCGCGCGATGTGCGGCATATTTCGGTCTTAAGCCTTGATCCGCGTGGTGGGGCATGGTGGGCGCGTCTGCTGGCCGAACCCCATGTGCGCATTATCGCCGCCTTGCCGGAAACGTCCGGCGCGCGGCCACTGGG
>JBAWDM010000136.1:0-17596 GCA_049590735.1 Asticcacaulis sp.
GGTTGAGGCACGTCTCAAGACGTTTGCGACATAAGTCTCAAGGCCTATTGGACAGCATGTTGCCAGTTCGTTCCCAGATGTCGTACAGCTACGCACAGTTCTTGTCGCCACCCCGAACTTGCGCGGGAACGGCGGGCGGAGGCGTCTTGCCGAGGGCAACGACCGGGCTGCTGGCCAGAACAAGCGTGGCGGCGATGGCGGTAAGTGCGAGCTTCATAATGGTCTGCTTTGTTGAGGTCAGTTGAAGCGAAAGCGGGAACCCGCCACGTTTTGGAGGAGGGGTTCAGTCTCGCCTGGAGATCGAACCCCGTCTCAGATCAGAGCCGCATGGCTTGCTGAACCATGTAGCTGTCGACATATTGCGTCATATGTACGATCTGGCCGTCCCTGAGCTCGTAGCGATGAGCAAATATCGCCTGCATGGATTTACCCGTTGCCTTGTAGGTTCCGGAATAAACCCCAAACGCCGCGACCTTGTCGCCGTCCTCAATATAGCTCTCGACATTGGCTTTGTAGTCGATCCATTCGGTCGCCAGTCGGTGAAAGACATTGGCGATAATAGCGTCGGCACCGACATAGGTGCCTGCATAAGGAAAGCCTGGCGCTTCTACCCAAACTGCATCGGGCGCAAGAGCACCTAGCAAGTGCTTACCGTTTTCTTCCGAAGGGCCTTCGTAGGTCGAGCGGATGATGTCGAGATTGCTGGCCATGGGATCAGCCCCACTTCATTTCGCCAAGCGCTGCCTTAGCACCGATCGCGAGGGCGATATCCATGCCGGCATGAGGATAGCGCTTGGTCATTGCGTCAATAAGGGTTGTGCTGTCCTTGGCTTTGGCCAGTTCTTCTTCGAAGGCGAGAAGATAGGTACGGGTATAGGCAATGGCGGATTCATCTTGGGCGGCACCGGGCATCATATGGCCTGGGACGACCACCTTCGGGTGACGTGCGGCCATGTCTTCCAGTGTCTTTACCCATGCCGCTCGGTCTTCAGCCGTCGCGGTATCTGCAGTCCAGACGTGAACGCCGCTGAAGATAAGAACGCCGCCAAAAATGGCGTCCAGCGAAGGCACCCAAAGGTATCGACGATTGGCCAGCCCTTTGGCGGCAACGATCTCGACCGTCTCACCTTCCAATGTCAGGTGCGAGGCATCTGAAACCTCAGGGATCACAACCTCGGTCAGGGTCTGCGGGCCGTTTTCCTTCAATTGCGGACCCCATGTATCCAGCTTCTTCTGGACACTGGCCTTAATCGCCGCAATCGTATCGCTGGCTGCAACGACCTTAGCATCTGGGAAAGCCTTATGAATGGGACCGAGGCTGAAATAATAGTCAGGGTCACTTTGACTGATATATATGGTCTTCAGGGCCTTACCCGACGCCGTGATCTCAGCGGCCAAAGCTTGGCCATCGGGGAGGGTGAAGCCCCCGTCTATTAGGATCGCATCGTGCTTTCCTGTAATCAGGACTGGCGCCCGAAAGAAGCCGTTTTCTCCTGCGGGGAATGATTTCCATGTCAGGGGTGTGGCAGCTGAAGACGGCTCAGCGGAAGCCAGGACGGCAGCCGATCCGGTTGCAAGGATAGATTTCATGGTTTCTCTCCGGGTTAACATGGGTAAGAGTTCCTTGGGGTGATTTAGTGTTAGAGAAAGTTTGGGTCTTTTGTGGCGCGATCCGACGCAGTGGGCTTGATCGTCAGTTCGGCGACCAACGCCTCTAGTCCACCAAACAAGGCACTGGTCGGAACAGGAGAACGCTTTCCATCGCGCTCAATGATGAGAGCTGGCACGCCGGTTGCGTGGATCTCGCGCATCAAGGACTGAGCCATATTGATACGTTGACGGTTGGCGGCGATAAGGGCCAGGTCTGGCGAAAGAACCGCGCTGGCAACTGCATTAAGACCCAAGCTTGCCAATATTTCTGACAGAACCGTTAAGGACGAAACGTCAAGGCCCTCCACATAACGGGCCTTCTGGATGGCCTTCAGTGCTTCGCGTTCATGGTCTGGCTGCATTAAATTGACGGCCGTTAAGGCTAGGGTTGCTGGGCCGGAATCGAACATCTGTCCGAAGCTTTGCAGCACCTTGCTGCGATAGTCATCGCTGAATGTCTGCCCTGTCAGGCGGGCAATACGCTGGTCATTCGACCAGGCATAGGCGGCGAAGGACGGGTCCATGGGGCGCGCACCTGTGCCTGAGAAAAGCCCCGTCGGCGCCAGTTCGACCACGGTGCCTGAAATAGCGGCCAGCTTTTCAAGCGCGGGACAGGCACCATAGCACCAGCCGCACAGGGGGTCGAAGAGATAGGTGATCAGCATGATACATCCTCAACTTGTTTACATTGCGAAAATAGCAAAGAGAACGTCGCATGATAATAAGGATCAATCTTTACATACTGTCTGTTTTAAGCATACAATATGCACTTAGGAGACCGCTATGGCTAGGCATCTGAATCTCAATCGGCTGGCCTATTTTACAGCCGTTGTTGAGGCCCGATCTTTTACCGCCGCCGCCGACAGACTTGGCACAACAAAGGCCGTTGTCAGCCAACAGGTCGCAAAGCTGGAGGAAGAGCTTGGCACGAGCTTGCTGATCCGAACGACCCGCAGTGTTCGCGCGACCGAAAGCGGGATGAATTTCTATGCGCGGTGCGTGATCATCCTTCGTGAATCCGAAGATGCCTTTGACGCAATGGCCGAAGGCGCAACACTTCCTTCCGGAGTTCTGCGTCTGACTGCCCCCTTCGATTATGGCCTTTCGGTTATCGTGCCAAAGGTTGCCGCCTTTACTGCGCGTTACCCTGGTTGTGAGGTGGATCTTTCGTTAACGGATGAAACGGTTGATCTGATCTCCGGCCATGTCGATATGGCCATTCGTGTTGGGTGGCTGACCGATTCCAGTCTACAGGCCCGCCGGATAGGTTCGTTCAAGCAGGTCCTCGTGGCAGGTTCGCAGATGAAAGCAGTCGTCTCTAGCCTAAAGTCGCCTGACGACTTGGAAGGGTTGCCGTTTGTTGCAAACGGTGCCTTACGCCACCCTCTTCAGTGGAGCTTCTCTCGAAGCGAGATTGACCGTAAAGCCGTTAGGTTCCACGCCGCGATTACCATAGATGCAACGCTCGCCGTTTTGGCGGCCGTTCGGGCCGGTGCAGGACTTTCGGTGTTGCCTGACTATGTGGCAGACCCGACGATTGCCTCCGGTGAACTCATACATGTTCTTCCAGATTGGGAACTTCCGGCAGGAGGGATATTTGCTGTCTTTCCCGCCGCCAGATACAGGCCCGCGAATGTTCGCGCCTTCGTGGATATACTGCTCGCATACCCGAGCTCGGTCGACGTGACCGCTGTTGCATATTCCAGCCATGGATAACCACAAGGGACTCACCCGTAGAGCATTGAAAACTAAGACAAGTCGCGCTTCAAGCTAGAATCCACCCTTCGTTATAAGTTCGACGCATAATATATATTATGGGAAGTGCGCTGTAGAAACCGGGGAGATACAATGACTTAATCTTCTCGGGAAGCTGTTTAAGAGATGATGGTAGGCCCATCGGCATCGGCTTTCAGAAGTTGGTGTCAAACCGCCCCAAGCGGCTGTGGTTAAGAGCCATGGTCGTGAGCGTTGGGGTTAAATGTGCGGGTTCACCCGTGCAGGTGTGTGTCAGAAAGACGAGCGAAAGCAAACCCTTCGATGACGCGTCGTTACATACAAATGTTGTCAAAACCAGAGTCGTTCTCATTCTCTGGGATAAGCTTACCGGATATCTGATTACTGGGTAGGCGGCAACCGGCGTATAGGGGGCGTGAGTCTGACGCAGGCTCTTGAACGGAACTGCAGGAACCAGTCGTGCCAATGCTAAGGGAGACGCCCAAGTGGTCACAACCATGAGGCTAGAGTACCGATGTGGCGCACTGGGACGGACCGGATCGTAGTAGTGTTGAAAGCGTTGTAATGGCGCTGGAGCGAAGGGTTCGGATCAGGTGTTGAATTTGCTGGGCAACTGGCAACAGGAGGACTCAATGAATTCAACAAGAACAAAGGCCTACGACATTGACAAGCTGTCAGTGTTAAACGCCTTTAAAGCCGTCAAGGCTAATGCGGGCGCCGCCGGCGTGGATGGTCAGACGCTTGAACAGTTCACCCAGAATCTGAAGGGCAACCTTTACAGAATTTGGAACCGGATGAGTTCAGGCTGCTATTTTCCACCGCCTGTGCGCGCTGTTCCCATTCCTAAAAAGAGCGGCGGACAACGTATCCTTGGCGTGCCCACAGTGGCGGATCGTGTGGCGCAGATGGTTGTCAAAGCAATCGTTGAGCGGGCTGTGGAACCCATATTTCTGGCAGATTCTTATGGTTACAGGCCGAATAAGTCGGCATTGGATGCCATCGGGATAACGCGTGAGCGTTGCTGGAAATATGACTGGGTTCTGGAGTTCGACATCCGCGGTTTGTTCGACAACATCGACCACACGCTCCTAATGCGTGCCGTCCATAAACATGTGACGTGTCAATGGGCCTTGCTTTACATCGAACGTTGGCTGAAAGCGCCAATGCAGCTTGAGGATGGAACGATCGTCCAACGGACGCGCGGCACGCCTCAGGGCGGCGTTATCAGTCCGGTGTTGGCAAACCTGTTTTTGCATTACGCGTTCGATATTTGGATGGCACGACACTACCCTCACCTCAAATGGTGTCGGTATGCAGATGACGGATTGATACATTGTCAAACTGAAGTTGAGGCGCTTGCTCTCAAGGCGGCGCTTCACATCAGGTTGGCCGAGTGTCAACTCGAAATGCACCCCGACAAGACTAAGATCATCTATTGCAAAGACAGCAAGCGTAAAGAGCAATATCCGACCACGAAGTTTGACTTCCTCGGCTACTGCTTCCGGCCCTGCCCCGTACACAACCCTAAAACCCAAACTATCTTTACAGGTTTTGGGCCACGGGTCAGCACGGCATCGCTGAAGTCCATGCGGCAGAAGATCAAGGATCTACATCTGAGGCGACGCACGCACACGGAGTTGCCGACGATAGCCCGTAAGCTCAACCCCATTCTACAAGGATGGCTGAACTATTATGGGGCCTACTATCCCTCGGCACTCTTATCATTCTGGCGTTATATCAATGCCACCTTGGTTGCGTGGGTCATGAGGAAGTACAAACGCTTCCAAGGCCGTAAGATTAAAGCCCAGCGCCTGATAGCTGCTATCGCTGTCAAACGCCCAAAGCTCTTCGTCCACTGGTCGCAAACTTCCGCTGGATCGTTTGCCTGATGGGAGCCGTGTGATGGGAGACTGTCAAGCACGGTTCTGAGAGAGGCCGAAGGTGAAATCCCTTCGGTCTACTCGCCATAAATCAAACGCGCCTATACAGTCAGCCGTACGGGCGTCATTTCAGGCGTAATTTGACCCGCCTTGCCAAGACTGCTTCTTCTCCGTAAAACGCAGGCTTCTATCCTTCAGGCGTCTTCATGATGCCCTGATGAACCTGCCAATCTGACAACGCGCATCCGGCGCCCGACGCGGAGATACCCATGAAATATGTTTCGCTTTTTGCGACAGGCCTGCTGGCTGTGTTTATGCTCATGGTGTCGTCAACCGCCTATGCCCAAATGGATCAATCCCCGACGAAACAGCCTGACTTCGGGCCGAATGTCGTGTTGGTCGGCCCGGGCGATGACCTGACACAGGTTCAGGCGCGCATCGACACTATCTATGCACGCCAGAAGCACAGCGAGTTCGGTTCAGAGCGTTATGCTGTGCTTTTTAAGTCCGGCACTTACAAAATTGATATCCCGGTCGGTTATTATACGCAGGTGAACGGATTGGGACTGTCGCCCGATGATGTCCATCTGGTTGGCAATATTCACGCCGATGCCCCGAACGCCGATGACAAGGTGACAACGAACTTCTGGCGGGGGATCGAAGGGGTTCATATTACCCCTGACAGCGGAACTATGCAGTGGGCCGTTTCGCAAGCCACCTGGCTGCGCCGGATACATATTTCCGGCGATCTTCGCCTGCATCAGAACCGGGGATGGGCCAGTGGCGGATGGCTGTCGGATGCGGTTATCGACGGGACGGTTGAGTCCGGCAGTCAGCAGCAATGGCTTTCGCGCAATGTTGACTGGGGCGGCTGGTCAGGCTCAAACTGGAACATGGTTTTTGTGGGTGTGCCAAACGCGCCGGCGGGGGATTTTCCGCACCCGCCTTTCACCCGCGTAAACGAGACACCTGTTATCCGCGAAAAGCCTTATCTCTATGAAAAAGATGGCGTCTGGGGCGTCTTCGTGCCTGAATTACAGCATGACACCGCCGGGGCGCAATGGCCCAA
The DNA here is from genome assembly GCA_049590735.1 of Asticcacaulis sp. Taxonomy (GTDB): domain Bacteria; phylum Pseudomonadota; class Alphaproteobacteria; order Caulobacterales; family Caulobacteraceae; genus Asticcacaulis. The sequence continues at coordinate 6,334 of JBAWDM010000136.1, forward strand.
GGGGGCAAAGGGCCATAGCCTGCCCCTGTCCACATTTTATATCGCCCGTCCCGAAACCGATACGGCGCAAACCCTGAATGATCAGCTTCGGGCCGGTAAAAACCTGTTACTGACGCCGGGCACCTACGCCCTGAGCCATGCGCTTCGCGTAAGCCGCCCTGATACGGTCGTGTTGGGGCTGGGGTTCGCGACCCTTCATCCGGTGAACGGCAATGCGGCGCTCACTGTGGATGATGTGGACGGGGTCAGTATTGCAGGGGTTCTGTTCGATGCGGGGCTCCCCAAATCACCGGTCCTGATGGAAGTAGGCAAAAGCGGGGTTCATCGCGACCATAAGGCAAATCCAATTGCTTTGTTTGATGTCATTTTTCGTGATGGCGGCGCTGATCCGGGCAAGGTCGGGGTCAATCTGGCTGTCCATAGCGACAACACCCTTATTGACCAGACCTGGATATGGCGGGCCGATCATGGCGCCCATGTGGGCTGGACGGATAATACCAGCGACACGGGCCTGTTGGTGACGGGTGATGAGGTGACCGTGTACGGCCTGTTTGTGGAACATCATCAAAAATATCAGGTCGATTGGACCGGAGAGAATGGCCGGGTCTATTTTTACCAGTCAGAACTGCCCTATGATCCGCCCAATCAGGCGGCCTGGCGCAGCGCCCCCGGTGTCAATGGATGGGCGGCCTACAGGGTTGGCAAGAATGTCCGCCACCACGAAGCCTGGGGACTGGGCATATACAGTGTCTTTACCTATCCCGATGTGAACCTGACGCGTGCCGTTGAAGCGCCGGAGGCACCCGGTGTCCGGTTTCATAATCTGACGACGGTTTCGCTGGTCAATCGGGGCGAGATCACCCATATCGTGAACGACATAGGGGATGCGACCATTGCAGGGCCCGTTCGTGTCGACCGAACCCTTAAAGACTATCCCCTGCCTTAGCAGCGAACAGAAAACGGGACGCGGCGTCTTTGTGTATAGGCCTGACTTGGTCTATGGTTTATCATAACCGTCCGGTATCAGGAGATTCTTTTGACAAACCCTACAATCGTGGAAGTCGCGAAACTGGCGGGTGTGTCCATAACAACGGTTTCACGGTGCCTGAATGCGCCGGATAAGGTCGGCAAAAAAACCCTGACGCGCGTTCGCAAGGTGATCGAGGATATAAATTTCAGCCCGAACCGGATGGCTCAGAATTTCCGGCGCGGCAAGACAAACCTGATCCTTGTCGTTGTGCATGAAATCGGCAGTTGGTTGTTTGCTGAAATTCTGGAAGGCATCCGGGCCGTTCTGGGTACCAGCTATTCCATCATACTGACCGAAGCCAATCCTGACCTGAGCCGCCAGAACTCTTTTGTTGACATGCTGGTGGCCAAACAGGTTGAAGGCGTGATCCTGCTGTGTTCACCCCTCCCCTTCAGTCAGAAGCTGATTGAAGTCAACAAGTCCAGACCCCTGCCTATTGTTATTGGTCTTGAGCCGGTCAATGATGACCTGACCGTTTTCCCCAGCATACATATTGATAATTATCAGGCGGCCTTTGATGCCACGGATTATTTGCTCCGTGCCGGTCACCGCGACATTCGGTTTGTTTCCGGCCCAAAAAATTCCTATGTGACCAAAGACCGTGAGCGCGGCTTTCTGGCGGCCATGCAGGCCGGCGGACTACCGGCAAATGCGGAGGATATTATACATTCCGATCTGACCTCAAATGGCGGTGTCAATGCCGCCATGACCCTGTTGGCAAGGGACAGACTGCCCTCAGCCATCTTCTGTGCCAATGATGATATGGCCTTGGGGGTCATGAGTGTGGCCGCTAAACGGGGCCTTAAAATACCTGAAAATCTGTCGGTCATGGGATTTGATGATACCCGGTATGCGGCCATTTCCAATCCGCCCCTGTCCACTGTCCTGCAACCGGCCAGAGAGATCGGCATCAGCGCCGCCCGGCGATTGGTACAAGCCATTGAAACACCGCAAAACACCCTGGCCCGCGTGGAAATCCTGCCGCACCGACTGGTTATCCGCAACTCAACCGGCCCCAATACTCATACATAAACAGCCTTAATCAAGCGCCGCCAGTATGGCGGCCACACCTATCTGCGCGATTTCAAAATCCTCTTCTCCGGACAGGCCGCTGACCGCAACAGAGCCGATACACTGATCGCGATAAAAAACGGGCGCACCGCCATCCCAACCGACAAAGCGGGAATCGCCATGATAATACACATCCCAGCCACCGGCAGCGGCCGCACGGCCAAGATCGCCGCTGGTCTGGCGCAGGCGTGACGAGGTAAAGGCCTTGTTGGTGGCGATCGTGGCGCTCTGGAGGCTGGCGCCATCCATGCGCAACAGCCCCACCAGTTCTCCGTGTCCATCGCCTACGGCCACAGCCGCGGCCTTGCCACGGCTTTGCAGAGCGGCGACACAGGCATCCATGGCCAGACGGGCCTCTGTGTGGCCAAGTTCAATACGGGTATACATGCTGGGAGTCCTCGCCGTTTATGGTTTGGCCCACATCTAATCTGTCACTGGTAACGTTGTCAAATACGGGCTGGATATGGCATGAGACGCTGGCTATGCTAGGAAAGCAATTATAAAACGATTTAATGAAAACGTTACCATTATTTGTGACGTAAAACAGGAGAGATGACCTATGGGATTTGCACGCAGGGCCGCAGGCTCACTATTTTTTGTCTCATCTCTGGCCTTGTGGGCCGGACTGTGCACCGCACAGGCCGCGCCGCAGGCCCCGCAAACCGCGACGGTTCATCCGAACCTCTGGCCGGTGGCCAAATCCCCCATAGGGCTCAACCCGGCTACGGAAAAACGCATCACTGCGATGCTTTCCCAGATGACAGTTGAAGAAAAGATCGGACAGGTCATTCAGCCGGAATGGAAAACGATCAAACCCGAAGACGTCACGCAATATCATATCGGCTCCATTGAAAATGGTGGTGGTGCCGTGCCAAACGGCAATAAGCACGCCACGGTCAAAGACTGGGTGGACCTGATCGAGCCCTATTATCAGGCCTCAATTGTCAAGGGTCAAAAGGTGACCATTCCCCTGATCTGGGCGTCCGATGCCGTACACGGCCACAATAATGTCTATGGCGCCACCTTGTTTCCGCACAATATCGGCTTGGGGGCCGCCCATGATCCCGACCTGATTCGGCGCATAGGCGAGGTCACGGCTGCCGAGGTGCGCGCAACCGGCATGGACTGGTCATTTGCGCCCACCATAGCCGTGGCGCGTGACGATCGCTGGGGCCGCACCTATGAAAGTTATTCCGAGGACCCAAAACTGACCAGCCAATATGCCACGGCCATGGTGTCCGGCCTGCAGGGATCGGGCGATACGTTTTTGGATGACCACCACGTCATCTCCACAGCCAAGCATTTCCTGGGTGACGGCAGCACGGATGGCGGCCGCGATCAGGGTGAATCCTCGATCTCCGAAGCCGATCTGATGCGCCTGCACGGCGCGGCCTATGTGAACGCCGTGAATGCCGGCACCCAGTCGGTCATGGCCTCTTATAATTCGTGGCACGGCGTGAAAATGCACGCCAATAAGGGGCTTTTGACGGATGTTTTGAAAGGCCGGATGGGTTTTGACGGCTTTATTATGGGAGACTGGCTGGCGCACGGCCAGATACCGGGCTGCACCAATTCCGATTGCACGCCCGCCTTCAATGCCGGACTGGACATTTTCAATCAGCCACAGGACTGGAAGCTGCTGTATGGCAATCTGCTGCGCGATGTGAAAAACGGCACCATCACCAAAGCTCGTCTGGATGATGCCGTTCGCCGCATCCTCAGGGTTAAGTTCCGCATGGGTGTCTTTGACCAGCCCTCCCCTGCTAATCGCCCGGAGACCTTTAAGCCGATCGGGACTGAGGCGCATCGGGCCGTTGCGCGTGAGGCCGTGGCCAAATCGCTGGTGCTGCTGAAAAACAATGGTGTTTTACCGCTCAAGGCCGGGGCGCGCGTCCTGATCACCGGTGACGGCGCGGATAATATCGCCATGCAGACCGGCGGCTGGACACTGAGCTGGCAGGGGGCTGATAATACCAATGCCGATTTCCCCGGTGCGACCTCGATCTATGAAGGCCTGAAAAGCCAGATCGAAGCTTCGGGCGGTCAGGCCCTTTACAGCCCCGATGGCACGACGGCGCAAAAGCCGGATATTGCCATTGTCGTGTTCGGTGAGACGCCTTATGCCGAATTCATGGGCGATCAGTCCGATGTCGCCCTGCATCACGACAATACCGAGTCGCTGGCAATGCTCAAAACCTTAAAGGCGCAGGGCGTACCGGTCGTGGCCGTCATGCTGTCCGGCCGGCCGCTTTATGTGAATCCGCAGATCAATGCCGCCGATGCCTTTGTAGCCGCCTGGCTGCCCGGTTCAGAAGGTGAAGGCGTGGCCGATGTCCTGACCGGCAAACGCGACTTTACCGGCCGCCTGAGCTTTTCGTGGCCCAAACGGCCGGATCAGTCGCCATTGAATGTCGGTGATGCCGATTATGACCCGCAATTTGCCTATGGTTATGGTCTGTCCTATGCGGCACCGGCCACAACGGCGCTCTTGCCTGAGGTGATCAACACCGTCAAATACGGCGAAAAAAACGTTTATTACAATAAGGGGACGGCCTGGAACGGCTATCGCTTGAGTCTCAGTGATGATGCGCAGCACCGCATGGACTATGTGGGGACTCAGGCCACGCTTTACGGCACGGCAGGCCTTACCCTGTCGCCGCAGGATGATGGCGCCCTTCATGCCGTGTGGAGCGGAAAAGCCAATGCGGCCCTTGAGGTCGGTGCCGACACGCTTTCAGACATTGCCCGCGAAGCCAATGGGGCGATGATGCTGTCTTTGACCCTTAAGGTGAATGCCGCCCCGTCATCCGAGGTGCGCATGGGCGTCGGATCGGCTTCGGTGCCCATCACGGCAAAACTGAAAAGCCTGTCATCCGGCTATGTGAAACTGGCTGTGCCCCTGTCCTGTTTTAAGGCACAGGATCTGGCGGCCACACCTACGGTTTTACGGCTGGAAACCGCCGGGCGTCTGGATGTCTCGTTGAGTGATATACGTCTGACCGAAAGCCAGCCGGGGGCCGCCTGTCCGACAGAATAAAAAGAAGCTGTGCAGGACATCCGCGTCCTGCACAGCAAAGGCCTATTGTTTTGGCATGGAGGCCAGCACCAGGAACATATAGTTGGTCGCCCCGCCGCCCATGACATATTCGCGTTGCTGCCAGAAATAGGGCCAGATTTTCAGTTCCGGCAGATCAGGCCGTATCAGCGCCGTGCCGGAGATCACCCCGCCCGGAATATAGGACCAGTCGGCGCGATTGGCACCATAGGCCACCGTGGCGGATTTCGCACCGACACCGGAGGCAAAGGATTCTGAATTTTCTCCCGGATGAACGCCCAGCACAAAGTTGAGCGCCTCCATTTGCAAGGCATCAGAGGTGTATTGCGGCCACGCCTTGCGGAAGAAATACTGATCGACGCCAAATTTCTGAATGTCCCAGCCCGCGCCCCAGATATAGGGCACATAGGGCACGCCATAGGGCGTTTTTGTGGCCTGATCGGTCAGCTTGGCCTGATAGGTCTTAACCGCCTGACCCACCTCGGTGATAAAGGCCTGATCGGTAATCAAAGGCATGGCTTCGGCCAGAGACGCACCCGTCTGGTCGATATGAGCAATAATATCGGGTTTCAGCGCCACCAGCTTTTTGATCAGGGCGGGATCGCGAGTCGTTCTGGCCAGTTCCGACAGGGCAAAGACCCGCGCGCCGATATTTTTGCTGCGGTCAATGGCGTGGCTGTAGAGATCCTGAGCGGCCGCCAGCGCATCGGCTGACATCTGCGGATTGCTGGTTTTCAGCACCCGCGAGGCCGTAGCCAGTTGCGCCGCCGTCCCCAGCTCCCGATCAGGATTGTCCTCGGTAAAGACCCAGCGATCATCGGGCACACTTGAACTGGTGCCGGTTTTTTCGCCTGCCTTCAGCGCCGGATCATAATCCAGATTGTCCGTCTGAGTGGTGACATCCCCCAGCAGGGTATATTGTTCAAGGGTCGGCTCAATGATACCGCGATAGGTACGCCCCAGCGCCTTATAGCCGCCAAGAACGCTCAACAGGCCATGCTCGATCTGCTGGATCGCATCATTGACGCCATCGGGCTTATGGATATCGGTTTCTTTTTTGACCTGATCAATCGTGGTGGCATCATAGTTGAGGTTGAACTCCTCGACCATTTTCGCCAGCAGCCAGACCGTGCCCATTTGTGATTCCACCCGCAGGTCATAATCACCCGCATCATGCCAGCCGCCACTGGTCAGACCCGGCACGCGATCACCCGGCTTGTAGCTGGTCAGGGTTTGCGGCCCCTGATCATAGCGATCAAAGTGATTGCCGATCTGGGCCATGCGGGCATCGTCCTGATGGTCAAGACCGTGCCAGGTGCGATAGTTTTCCTTGACCAGCATATGACACATCTGGACGGGCAGAAAATATTCAAGCGTGGGCTGCCAGACACCCCGGTCAAACACATCCGCCCCAATCTTAAAGGCATGGCTGGTCTCACCGCGATAGCTCAGTTCGTACATGCCGGCGGTTTTCACAGTGCTCAGATCGGCGGTGACATAGTTGTAGCGCAGAAACTGCCCCCAGGGCTTGGTGTCATAGGTGGCCACAAGCTCGCGGCCATGATCGGTCAACCGGTAGAGGGTCAGCGGATCGGTCTTAAAGTCCCGCTTATCCTGCTCAATTATAATGGTTTTTTGTTGATCGGGCAGATAGCCGACCTGACTGACCTGCACGACCGGCTTATAGCGCCACTCCGGGTCAATATTGGGCGTAATCGTCCACGAAATCGCATCCTGTGTGGCGCCCGGACGGGTGATTTCACGCACCACATACCAGCCATTATTGAAATTACCGCGCTCGTCGATCAGTTCCAGCTTGCCGGTATCGCTTTGAATCTTCATGCGTTGCAGGCTGGCTTCGGGGGCGACAATCAGTGATTTGCCCGTGGCCATGGCCGCCGTAATTGTCTGGCCATGATCATCGGTGACCGGCCCGTTGGCCTGACGGGGGAATATGCCCGCAACCTCCTTGCCGTCCGCCTGATCCATCAGCCATGACTTGCCAAACAGATCGGTCGGGAACAGCTCAAAATTAAAGCCGACCTTACCCTCCCAGTCAGCCGGCAAAGGCTTGTCCAGATCGACCGACACCTTAAAGGCATTGCCGTCCAGGGGAGTGACCCGCACCTTGTAGCTGAATTTCAGGTCCGGATATTCAATCGGATTGAAGCCTTTGCGATCCTTGGTTTCGTCAGGATAATGCAGGCTTTGGACGACGGAATGGGTGGCCTGATCCACAACGGGTGTGCCGTCACCGGCCGGCATGGGCGACCATTGACCCGGCGAGGGCTCAAGGCGCAAATCGCCATTGGCAGCCACACGCACGCCATGCTGGATGACGGTCACGCCCGTCTGGTGACCATCCGGATAGATGTCGGCAAACACCGTGACATTCAGGCCGGGCGCTTCGAAATATCCCTTGTCGTTGAGCTTAAGATTGGGCTCAGCCACGGCGCTGGCGGCCATCAGGCCCAGCGCCGCACAGGATGTCATTAAGGCCGCAATCACATGTTTGGTCATTTTCGTCTCCCTCATTGCCGGGTCTTAAACGCCACGACTTAAATTTATGAAATCGTTTTCATACTATCCGTCATTTATGGGCAAAAAGGCCATCTTGTAAAGACAGTATGGGTTTTTATACAGGCAGCTATATACCCTGATGCCAGATTTTTGAACTTCCCCTGACAGCGTTTTCCGATTAGTCTTGTCATAAATAAAAAACAAGGTGAGGAAAATTCCATGATGAAGTCGCTTTTACTCGCAGGCCTTATGGTCTGTGTCTCGACCCCTGCCCTGATTTGCGCGGCCCCGGCACTGGCGCAAAACACAGCCGCCAGCACGCCTCAGGACCGTCCGTGGATGGATACGTCTAAATCAGCCAGCCAGCGGGCCGCCGCCGCCGTAGCCGCCATGACGCTGGACGAAAAGCTGGGCCTTGTCATGGGCTATACCGATCCGGATCAGTTGATGAAAGAGCCGGACGATGTCGTCTCAGCCGCCATCAAGGCGGATGTGAAGGCCCATCACATCAAGGGGTCGGCAGGTTATCTGTCCGGCGTGCCGCGTCTGGGCATCCCCGGCCAGTGGCAAACCGATGCGTCTATTGGTGTGCGCGTTGCCGGTATGGAACGCACCGCCCTGCCCTCATCGCTGGCCACCGCCGCCAGTTTCGACCCAAAGGTCACCGAGGCCGGCGGGATCATGATCGGCCATGAGGCCCGCGCTTCCGGTTTCAACACCTTTCTGGCGGGCGGCGGCAATCTGGCGCGTGAACCGCGCAATGGCCGTAATTTTGAATATACCGGCGAAGACCCGCTTTTGACCGGCATCATGACCGGCGGCCTGATTAACGGCATTCAGTCGACCCACATGGTATCGACCATGAAGCATTTCGCCGTCAATGATCAGGAAAGCCAGCGCACGACCGTCGATGTCACCATCGACAAGGCCGCCATGCACCAGAGTGATCTGCTGGCCTTCGAGCTAATCCATGACATTTCTAATCCCGGCTCGGTCATGTGTTCCTATAATCTGGTCAATGGCGACTGGGCCTGCGAAAATGATTATCTGCTCAATAAGGTCTTGAAGCAGGACTGGGGCTTCAAAGGCTATGTCATGTCCGATTGGGGCGCGGTGCATTCCTCAGCCAAGGCGGCCAATAATGGTCTGGATCAGTTCACCGGCTATCCGTGTTGCGGCCATCACGGCGCCTTCTTCTCGGCCAAGACCTTAAAGGCCGATCTGGCGTCGGGCGCCGTCCCCATGTCGCGCATTGATGATATGGCCGAACGTGTCCTGTGGCCCCTGTTCGACAAGGGTGTGATCGACGATCCGCAAAAGGTCGGGCCTATTGATTTTGCCGCCAATGCCCAGGTGTCGCTGCATGCCGCCGAACAATCCCTGACGCTCCTGAAAAATAGCAACGACCTTCTGCCCTTAGAGGGCGTGCGTTCCATTGCCATGATTGGCACCCATGCCGATAAGGGCGTCATGGCCGGCGGCGGCTCCTCCGGCGTCCTGCCCGTAGGCGGCAATGCTGTGCCCGGTCTGGAGCCGAAAAGCTGGCCCGGCCCTGTCATCTATATGCCCTCATCACCGGTTGAGGCCATGAAGACGGCGAAACCTGACGCCACCGTCGCCTATGACAGCGGCGACGATATTGCCAAGGCCGTGGCACTGGCCAAAAAGAGCGAAGTCGCCATTGTTTTTGTCAACCAGTTCCTGGGCGAAGGTTTTGACGGCCATCTGGAACTTCAGGGCAATCAGGATGCACTGGTGGCAGCGGTGGCGGCAGCCAATCCGAAAACCATTGTCGTTATCGAAAGCGGCGGGGCCATCCTCATGCCGTGGCTCGATAAGGTGCCCGCCGTGCTTGAGGCCTGGTATCCCGGCATTAAGGGTGGCGAAGCCATTGTCAATATCCTGACTGGCAAGGTGAATCCATCCGGCCATCTGCCGATCTCCTTCCCCGCTTCGAATGCGCAACTGGCCCACCCCGTCATTCCGGGCTTTGGCAAGCCGGACGGCATCAAGGTCGCTATCACCTATGATGAAGGCGCTGCCATTGGCTACAAATGGTACGATGTCAAAGGCTATAAGCCGCTCTTCGCTTTTGGTCACGGCCTGAGCTATACCCGCTTTGCTGTGTCCGATATCAAGGCTTCGCTTGTCGGCAATGATCTGGTCGTTGGCGGTACGGTGAAAAACACAGGCGCCCGCGAAGGCGCTACGGCGCTTCAGGTCTATGTCGCGCCTGCCGATTACAAGGCGGTAGGCTGGGAAGCGCCCAAGCGTCTGGTCGCCTTCCAGAAGTTGAATATGGCCAGCAATGGGGGGGCAGCCTCCTTTAGCCAGAAGGTCGATCCCCGCCTGCTGGCCACCTATGACGCGGCCACGGATGACTGGGTGATTGCCGCGGGCACCTATCATGTCATGCTGGGTCTGGCCTCAGATAACCTGCCAGTGACGGCGGATATAACCCTGCCCGCCTCACGTTTCAGCGCGGTGCATAAGCAGCCGTAAGGCCTGTGATTAAGCAAGGTCGCTGTGCAATGCCACAGCTACCTTGCTTTGTTCTGGCAATAATGGAGTCCTAACTAGTTCGTGTACAGCCGCACGTAATCCACGACCAGTTCCGACGGAAACGGTGTGCTGGAATCCGGAGAGCCCGGCCAGTCGCCCCCCACGGCCAGATTGATAATGATGAAATTGCTCTGGCCATTATCAAACGGCCAGACTGAACCGCTCAGGCCCGCAATGCTCGATGTGGTAAATGTCGCATAGGGATGGGCGGCATCATCGATGTAATAGGACACACTGCCCGGCTTCCAGATCATGCCATAGGTATGCCAGTCCGCCGCTGTTTGTCCGGCCGGAAAGGCATATTTGGTGCCGAGATTCGTGCCGGTAAAGCCCGTACCATGCACTGAGCCGGTATTCCAGTCGGGCGTCAGAGGGCCATTGACGCGTTCCAGTATGTCCTGCTCGCCACTGGCCGGCCAGTTCGCTGTGGCAATACTGTTACCCAATGTCCAGACGGCAGGCCAGAAGCCCTGAGCCTCAGGCGCCTTGGCGCGGACCTCAAACCGGCCATATTGAAAGCTGAAAAGCCCCTGCGTTTTTAAACGCGCCGAGGTATAGACACCGTCTGACGGCTTACGCGCGACCACATGCAGATTGCCGTCCGTGCCGACATAGGCATTGGGTTTTGCGTTGTCGCAGGGTGCCGCCGTGGCGGTCGCCGCGCAATAGGTTTGCAGCTCATGATTACCAAAGCCGCCATTGCCCGTATCATAGCCCCAGATGGCCGGATTAGGCACAGCAGGGCCACTGCCAGTATTGGTGAATTCATCTGACCAGACCAAGGTGTTGGCCGGAATATTGGGGGTAAAGGCCTGAGTGAAGACAGGGCTTTCGGACTTGCCGGCAGCAGTGGCCATGGCCTTGACGGTCACATTGGCCGCGACAAGAAAGGGCGCCTCATAGCGTTGTGATGCGCTCGTAGGGGCACTGCCATCCACCGTATAATAGATGCTGGCGCCCGCCGTTGGTGTACTCAGGCTGACAATAGAGGCTCCGTTTTGCTGTGCAGAGGCTGAGGCCGTTGG
>JBAWDM010000137.1:0-20976 GCA_049590735.1 Asticcacaulis sp.
ATCTCGATCTCATCAAAGCCGGATAGGCCGGTTTCCAGACCACGCAGGGCCTTTTGCATAGATTCGGCAAAGGTGCGGCCAATGGCCATGACTTCGCCGACCGATTTCATCGATGTCGACAGGACGGGTTCGGAACCCGGATATTTCTCAAAAGCAAAACGCGGGATCTTAGTAACCACATAGTCAATCGAAGGCTCAAACGAGGCCGGTGTCGCCTTGGTAATGTCATTTTGGAGTTCATCAAGCGTATAGCCGACAGCCAGCTTGGCGGCGATTTTGGCGATCGGAAAACCGGTCGCCTTAGAGGCCAGTGCGGATGAACGCGAGACGCGCGGGTTCATCTCAATGACCACCATGCGGCCATCCTTGGGGTTCAGCGCAAACTGCACGTTAGAACCGCCCGTTTCGACGCCGATTTCACGCAAGACTGCCAGCGAGGCTGAGCGCATGATTTGATATTCTTTGTCGGTCAGGGTCAGGGCAGGGGCGACCGTGATGGAATCACCCGTATGCACGCCCATTGGGTCGATATTTTCAATCGAACAGACGATGATGCAGTTATCGGCCGTGTCACGCACGACCTCCATCTCATATTCCTTCCAGCCCAGCACGGATTCTTCGATCAGAACCTCGGTCGTGGGGGACAGGTCGAGGCCGGAGGCGACGATTTCGCGGAATTCTTCCATATTGAAGGCTATGCCGCCGCCCGTACCCGCCAAGGTAAAGGACGGACGAATAACCGCCGGCAGGCCGATAAAGCCCTGCGCATCCAGCGCTTCTTCCAGAGTGTGAACGGCACGCGATTTCGGGCTTTCCAGCCCCAGCTTATCCATGGCGTCACGGAACTTCTGGCGGTCTTCGGCCTTGTCGATCACCTCAGCCCTGGCGCCAATCATTTCGACATTGTATTTTTTCAGCACACCGGATGCATCGAGCGCCAAGGCTGTATTGAGCGCGGTTTGGCCGCCCATTGTCGGCAACAAAGCATCAGGACGTTCGCGGGCAATAATCTTTTCAACAAATTCCGGCGTGATCGGCTCAATATAGGTGGCATCGGCCACATCCGGATCGGTCATGATGGTGGCAGGGTTGGAATTGACCAGAATGATCCGGTAACCTTCCTGACGCAGCGCCTTACAGGCCTGAACGCCGGAATAATCGAACTCACAGGCCTGACCGATCACAATAGGGCCTGCGCCGATAATGAGAATGGATTTAATGTCTGTGCGTTTGGGCATCGTCACTCTTTCGGGTTCGCGTATCTCCTTGCCGATAAGGCAAGGACGCGCAAATAAGGTTAGGGCTATGACAGGTCACAGTCCTTGCGGAAAAGCGAGCCGCTGCGGGCTCTGCATATTTTATGGCTAAGCGGGTGCTTTAGAGGGATAATGTTGGGGGTGCAACCCTTTTGTGTGACGGAATACGCCATGCGGCTTTTTCATTTAGCAAAAGGAAGGGTTCGTCAGATAATCGTGGCCGCTTTATGCCGTCCAGTCCTCGACAGGTAGCACATGACCCAAACGCTTAAGGGCACCGTCATTCGTAACTAAGGTAGCGCCTGTGGCTAAGGCCTGTGCGGCAATCATCAAATCAAGCGGCGCTATGCCTATTCCGTCTTGTTGGACAGCCACTTTCAAACGCGCAAAAGCAAGCGCCGTCTCGCTGTTCCATGCCAAAATTTCAGTTGTGCGGAGAAACAGATGTATCGCTGTGACCAGACCCGATGACGGACTACGCTTTTGCAATCCGTACAAAAGCTCTGCTTCCGTCACGACAGAAATGCCAATATCCGTTATAGGCTTTGATTTAATGGCTTCAAGATGCGGCGGTTTGGCGAGAAACATCTTGCTGACGATATGGGTATCCAAAAGGTAGAGCGTCACTCTTCGTAACCCTCAAATGGGTCACGATCCTGCTCACCCTGTTCACGGCCAGCCATGAAGTCTTCGGGCGCATCTGCCAAGGCCAAGGCTTCAAAAAATGCATCCCAAGACGTGGGTTTGCTCGACAGAATGACATCGCCCGTCTTGGGGTCGCGGCGTATAAAGACCTCGTCCCCCTCAAAGCGGTATTCGAGCGGCAAACGCACGGCCTGACTGCGGCCCGTCATGAAAATTTCGGCGGTATCGACCATAGGATGAACACACACGACTTTTCGGTATGTATCAAGATATGTATCCGCTTTAAGCGCCGACCTTTGCCTTACGCATATTGTCGGCAAAGCGTTCGAACAGATACAGCGAATCGACAGGCCCAGGTGAGGCTTCAGGGTGGTGTTGAACGCTAAAGACCGGCGCATTGACAAGCGCGATGCCGCAATTGCTGCCGTCAAACAGCGAAATGTGCGTTTGCACGACACCTTCGGGCAGCGAATCGCTATCGACAGCAAAACCGTGGTTCATGGACACGATCTCGACCTTGCCCGTGGTTTCGTCCTTGACCGGATGGTTGGCGCCGTGGTGGCCCTGTTCCATCTTGACGGTCTTGCCACCCAGAGCCAGAGCCAGCATCTGGTGGCCAAGGCAGATGCCAAACACGGGCACGCCGGACGACACCAGCTTACGGATTTCCGGCACGGCATAGGCGGCGGTCGCGGCCGGATCGCCGGGGCCATTGGACAAAAGCACGCCATCGGGTTTAAGCGCTAAAATCTCATCGGCCGTGGTCTTGGCGGGCACGATATGGACATCGGCACCCACACTCACCAGCGCGCGCAGAATGTTTTGTTTGACGCCGTAATCAATGACCACGACCTTGAATTCGTGCCTGGTGCCGTCCTTGTGGCCCTCAGGCCATGCCCACAGATCGGTGGTGTAATCGGACGATTGCGCGCTTGTGGCATCCACGGCCAGATCCAGACCGTTCAGACCGGCCCAGTCACGGGCGCGCTGCGTAAGCGCTTCGATATCAAAATCACCGGTCGGGCTGTGGGCGATAACGCCGTGCGGCATGCCGCCTTCGCGGATTTTCTTGGTCAGGCTGCGGGTGTCGATGCCGGACAGGCCGACAATGCCGCGTGAGGCCATCCAGTCATTAAAGCTCATAGTGGCGCGCCAATTGGCCGGCGGTGTCGGCGCATCGCGGAAAATAGCGCCCTGAGCGGCGCGCTTGGGATCAGAGCCCAGTTGTTCCACATCATCCGCATTGACGCCGACATTGCCAATGTGCGGAAACGTAAAGGCGATGATCTGGTCCATATAGGACGGATCGGTCAGAATTTCCTGATAACCGGTCATGGCGGTATTAAAGCAAACCTCGCCCAGCGTCTCTCCCGCCGCGCCACAACCAAGGCCCTGATAAACCGTGCCGTCGCTCAAAACCAACACCCCTGTGCAACCGTCTAACAATTGGATAGGCATGGGTCGTGATCTCCTTAAAGATGGATTGAGCGGGCTGGCTTACGGGTAAACGGCGGCACCAATAGGGTCATGAGGCCTTGGGATCAAGCGTTAATTAACACGATTCCATCACTTCTGCCGCCTCTTTGTAAGGGGATGTAACCTGAACCGCCACGGATGCGATTAAATCCCTTTGGTAAAATTCCGGACTCGCCTATATTCAGGCCGTGCGGTTCGATGATCATTTCCTTGAAGAGTTAAAAACGCGCCTGCGCCCCTCAGAGGTCATAGGCAAGAGCGTCAAACTGCGCCGCAATGGCCGCGAATGGGTAGGCCTGTCGCCCTTCACCAAGGAAAAGACGCCGTCCTTTTACGTCAATGATGTTAAAGGCCAGTTTTTCGATTTTTCATCCGGCAAAAACGGCGACATCATCTCCTTCGTACAGGAAACCGAACGCCTGTCGTTCAATGAGGCAATTGAGAAACTGGCCGCTATGGCCGGCATGGCCCTGCCGGCGGTGACACCTCAGGCCATTGCCGCCGAACAAAAACGTCAGGGCCTGGGCGATTGGATGGAACTGGCGCAAAAATGGTTTGCCGCGCGCCTGCATGACAAAAATCCGGCCGCACAAAATGCACGCGACTATCTGGAACGGCGCGGTTTGTCGGCTGAGGACATTACCACCTATGGTCTGGGCTATGCGCCGCGTGACCGCACCGCCCTCAAAGACGCGCTGGTGCAGCGTGGCGCCAAGGTGTCGGAACTGGTTGAATGCGGCCTTTTGATCGAGGTGGAGAATGGGTCTGCGCCTTATGACCGTTTTCGTGACCGGCTCATTTTTCCGATTGAAGATCAGCGCGGCCATGTCGTGTCCTTTGGCGGACGGGCGCTTAATCCCGA
Organism: Asticcacaulis sp.; assembly: GCA_049590735.1. Lineage (GTDB taxonomy): Bacteria > Pseudomonadota > Alphaproteobacteria > Caulobacterales > Caulobacteraceae > Asticcacaulis. The sequence goes on from JBAWDM010000137.1 coordinate 4,240, forward strand.
CGACAAGGCGAAATATCTCAACGGGCCGGAAACACCCCTCTTTCACAAAGGCCATATGTTGTTTGGTCTGCCGCGCGCCATCAAGCTTTTGGGGGCCGAAGAGACCGGTGCGGAACTGGTGGTGGTCGAAGGCTATATGGATGTGCTGGCCTGCCAGCGCGCCCATATTGCGGCAGTGGCGCCTATGGGCACAGCCCTGACCGAAGAACAGATTGATCTGTTGTGGCGCAGGCATGCGGAACCGACCCTGTGTTTTGACGGCGATAAGGCCGGTCAACGCGCTGCCTTTCGCGCCTTGGATCGGGCCTTGCCAAAGCTGAAACCCGGTAAATCCTTTAAGGTCTGCTTGCTGCCGGGCGGGCAGGACCCGGATGACATGCTGCGCGAAAAAGGCGCTTTGGCCCTGCGCGAAGCGCTAAAGGCCACGAAGCCGTTTGTCGAAGTTTTATTTGCCCGTGAGGCCGAACTTGAGCCGCTGGAGACGCCGGAACGTAAGGCAGGTTTCAAAAAACGTCTGCGCGCATTGGCGGCCCTGATTGAGGATAAGGACTTAGCGGAATCCTACCGTCAGGATCTGATGAAGCGGTTTGACGACCTGATCTCACCGCCGCGCACCTATACGCCCTTTGTGCCGAACGCTAATTTCAAAGGTGGCAGGGGCGGCTGGAAAAAGGGCGAGGTCTTTATTCCACCGGCCATGGCGGAATCGAAAGCGGCGGCGCAAAACCTGTCGGCAGCCCTTGATCCCACCAGTTCCAGCCTGGCGCAGGGCCTGCTTGACCATCCCGAATGGATGTTGGATCAGGTTGAAGGGCTTGAGGCCTACGGATTTGGCGACCCCATGCTGGACGGCCTTGCCAATACCCTGATCGCCTTAAGTTTTGAATATGAAGGGCTTGACAGACAGGCCTTAAATCGCCATCTGCAAAAGCAAGGACTTGGAGCATTGTTACGCGAGATTCAGAAGGCGGCCCTAAAAAGCGGCGCGCCATTCCTCTTAACGGACATATCTTTAGCTGATGCCCATGCCCGCTGGTTACAGGCGTTTAACGCGGTCTCGCGTTTGACGGCGTTGGATCGTGCTTTAAATTCTGCCCGCGAACAGGTGGGCACAGATTTTTTTTCACGTCTGAAGCTGGAACGCGATGCCCTGCGGCGGTCCTTAAGAAGCGGACATATCTGGCAGGATGAGGCCAATGAAGGTTTGAGATAAATTCATGTGAATACATGGATTTAAGCTTTCATTCAGACTAATCCTTAACAAGACTATTGAGCAACACCTGACCCCGTCAGCCCCGTTGCGGAGATTTAAATGAGCGTGACAAAATGAGCACAACGACGGATAAACCCGAAACCGAGTCCACGTCTGACGGCCCCTTGCTCGATCTGACCGATGCCGCGGTCAAAAAATTTATCAAAGCCGCCAAGATGCGCGGCTATGTCACTCAGGACGAACTGATCAAGGTGTTCCCGTCTGAGGAGTTCACCTCCGAACAGATCGAAGACACCCTGGCCATGCTCACCGAAATGGGCGTGAATGTCATTGAATCTGAGGATGAAGTGGCCGAAGGCGGCGAAGTTGCTGTGCGCGAAGAAGCCGGCGCGGTGGTGGAAACCACCAAGACCTCCAATTATGATCGTACCGATGATCCGGTGCGCATGTATCTGCGCGAAATGGGCTCGGTCGAGCTGCTGTCGCGCGAAGGCGAAATTGCCATCGCCAAGCGTATTGAGGCCGGTCGTGACACCATGATTCGCGGCCTGTGTGAATCGGCCCTGACCTTCGAAGCCATTATGGTGTGGCGCGAAGAACTGGGGTCGGGCCGCATTCTGCTGCGTGAAATCATCGACCTCGAAGGCACCTATGGTGGTGGCCCGCAGGAAGGCCCGACGGCCGAAGGCGAAGACGACGAAGAGGGCGACTCCTCCGGCGTCATTGCCATGCCGGCTGCACCGTTGGCGAAAACACCTGAAGCCGCCAAGCCTGCGCCTGTTGAGACCCGCGCCGTGGCTGAGGCGGTGGCACCGGCGGCGAAAACAAAATCCGCCGCGTCCGACGACGATGAGGACGAGGAAGAAGAGGACGATTACGTCCCCGCCGACGAAGAAAAAAAGCCGGAAGCGATCGAAGAAGAAGACGAGGACGACTTTGATGATGGCGCGGGCCCTACGGTTTCGGCCATGGAATCCGAGCTGCGTGACGGCGTGATGGAAACGCTGGATGCGATTGCCGGTGAGTTCGAAACCTATCGCCGCACCCAGGAAAAAATGCTGACAGCCAAGCTTGAGGGCCTGCCCCTCGATCCGGCTGACCGTGCCGCCTATGATGAGGTGACGGCCACCATTACCGGCCACCTCAAGACGCTTAAGCTCAACAATCAGCGTATCGAAGCGTTGGTGGAGCAGCTGTATGGTATCAATAAGAAACTGATCGGCCTTGAGGGCCGTCTGCTGCGTCTGGCCGATTCCTACGGCATTTCGCGTACAGAATTCCTGAGCGCCTATTACACGCGTGAGCTTGACCCGCAATGGGGCGAGAAGGTGCGTGAAATGGGTGTGCGCTGGTCGAAATTCATCGACATTGACGGGGCGGCGGTTGACCGTATCCGCAGCGAAGTGACGACTCTGGCTACGGATATGGGCGTGGCGGTCGATGACTTCCGCCGCATCGTCCAGACCGTGCAAAAAGGCGAGCGCGAAGCCCGTCAGGCCAAGACTGAAATGGTCGAAGCGAACCTGCGTCTGGTGATCTCGATTGCCAAGAAATACACCAATCGCGGCCTGCAATTCCTTGACCTGATTCAGGAAGGCAATATCGGCCTGATGAAGGCGGTCGATAAGTTTGAATATCGCCGGGGTTATAAGTTCTCGACCTATGCGACCTGGTGGATTCGTCAGGCCATTACACGCAGCATTGCCGATCAGGCGCGCACCATCCGTATTCCGGTACACATGATCGAAACGATCAATAAGATCGTCCGCACCTCACGTCAGATGCTGCATGAAATCGGCCGCGAACCGACGCCTGAGGAACTGGCCGAAAAACTGGCCATGCCTTTGGAAAAAGTGCGCAAGGTCTTAAAAATCGCCAAGGAACCGATCAGCTTAGAGACGCCCATAGGCGACGAAGAAGATTCGCATCTGGGGGATTTCATTGAAGACAAGAATGCGATCCTGCCGATTGATGCGGCCATCCAAAGTAATCTGCGTGAAACGACCACACGGGTTCTGGCATCGCTGACACCCCGCGAAGAACGTGTCTTGCGTATGCGTTTTGGTATCGGTATGAACACCGACCACACGCTCGAAGAGGTCGGTCAGCAGTTCTCGGTGACCCGTGAACGCATCCGCCAAATCGAAGCCAAGGCGCTGCGTAAGCTGAAACACCCAAGCCGGTCGCGTAAATTGCGCAGCTTCCTGGATAGCTAAACCCCGCCTGCGGTTTGAACTGACAAAACCCTGCCCGCCTTAACGCTGGCAGGGTTTTTGCTGTTTGCGGCTCCGGGACGCGGCCGTCTTCTCTGAATGGAACAGAAGCGGGCGAAGGCAAAGGCGGGTATTTCGTGCGTATATTTTCACACAATAAAAACCTTAGGTTGTTAAATTTCAATATTACCACCATAAAGGTATATTGAAATGAGCATCCGTGACATAGACCCCGCCGATTATGACCATGTAAATGCCCTTTGGGAGTCGGTGTGGTGGCCCACACGTTCCCTTGCGGGCTGGGCATGGCTGGCGGCCAACCCGCTTTTGGCACACAGGCCTGCGCCGCTGGGCTGGGTACATGTCAATGAGACCGGACAGGTGGATGCCGTGCTGGGGGCCTTGCCGCAACGCTTCTGGGTTGGAGATAGCTGTTTCTATGGCCTGACCGGGCATTCTCTGGTGGTGGCTCCGCAGGTGCGCGGCGCCAGTCGCCATATGATTAAGCGCATTATCGACCAACCGGGTTTCTGCGCGCGCTATACGTTGAATGCCAATATTTTATCGCATAAAATCTATGGTCGATTTGGCTTTGTAAGCCACCCAGTTGAGACTGCCAATTTTAAGTTGGCTTGGATGATCGACCCCTTGGCCTGTCTGGCCGGCAAGGTTTTGCGCCGCGCGCTTGAGCCGCACCCGACCTTGGCGCGCCGGGCCGGTGAACGCCTGATGCCCGGACGGCTGTGGCATGAGATGAAACGCTCATACCGTCATCCCATCCATGAAATGACCGCCTTTGATGAGGCCTATCAGGATTTCTGGCTGCGCCTGCGGGCAGAAGGGGATCTGATCGCGGACCGCAGCGCTGAGGTGCAGACCTGGCGCATGAAGGATCCCGATCAGACCGTGACGCCCATTGTCCTGAAATTTTGCCGGGGGGATGACATAACCGGCTATGCCTGCGCCATGTTCTCAAAGCCGTCACCGATCGAGCCACTGGTGCTGGAGATTATCGACCTGATGGCCCTGCAAGACGAGGCAGAGGCTGTACCGGCGCTTATGGCTGACCTTATGCAGATGGCGCATGCTCATGGCGCAGCCAAGCTCAGGCTGTCTATGGTTAGCCCGCGTTTGCTTAAGCAATTGGGCAGCTATGCCGACAAGGCGCGGCGCGAAGGCGGCTGGGCCCATGCTCATATTCATCTCGACGCCGATGCCCCCGATATCCACCGCTGGAGTCCCACATCATATGATGGTGATCTGTTTATGAGCCTGCGCCCGCCGCCCAGACGCTATCAGATCACAAAAATGGCTGCCGAATAAGGGGATAGGTACCGGCATGCCTTGGGTCAGGCAGGCTAAATATCCACACCTATGCCATAGCCCCTCTATCTCAAACCAATAATTTAATTGATTTGTCTAAGTCTTATGGGGCTTTATGTTGCGCGGCTTAAAAGCAACCGGCTCGGGATTAGCAACCTATATGACTCACTTTGATGTGCTTGGTTTCGTGTCAGGTCTGACTATCAATCCGCTCTATTCCTTGTCGGGACTGGCCGTAGGTATTCTGGTAGGTCTGACGGGGGTAGGCGGCGGTTCCCTGATGACGCCCATACTGGTGTTGCTGTTCAATGTACATCCCGCCACGGCTGTGGGCACAGACCTGTTGTACGCCGCGATTACCAAGGGGGTCGGCACGGCCATTCACGGGTTTAAAAACACCGTCAACTGGATGCTGGTGGGCCTGCTGGCTCTGGGGTCTGTCCCGTCGACGCTGATCACGCTTGGGCTCATCCATCATTTCGGTAAGTCCGATTCAATGTCGTCCCTGATAACGCATGTTCTGGGCTATGCCTTGTTTGTCACGGCGGTTTTGCTGTTGCTGCGTGACAGGATCCGCAAGCAGGCCGAAAAGCGTCAGGCCAAAGCGATTGCCGAGCACAAGCCCCTGCACACCGGACGCCGCGCGGTTCTGACGATTATCACTGGCCTTGTGCTGGGTTTTTTAGTGTCCTTGTCCTCGGTCGGTGCCGGGGCTCTGGGTGTTACGGCCCTGATCCTTTTGTATCCGCAATTGCCAACGGTTAAGATTGTCGGCTCAGATATTGCCCATGCCGTGCCACTCACCTTTATTGCGGGCATGGGATATCTCTATATCGGCAATGTCGACCTCAGCATGCTGGTCAATCTTTTGATCGGCTCCATACCGGGGATTATAGTGGGCAGCATGCTGGCCCCCAAAGTACCGGAAAAGGTGTTGCGCGGCATATTGGCTACCGTCCTGACCCTGGTGGGCTTTAAGCTGGTAACGCATTAGGTCTGGGGTTTATCCCTGAGGCAGACCGCACTTAATCTCAACCGGCTTGGCTTGCGCTTCACTGAGCGCGCCTTTAAACTCCGTACAGTCCAGTTGATTGGGCGTACCGGCGGTAGCCTCCGAATAGGCGCTCAGCATCACCATCGGTCTGGCATCGGCAATATGAACCAGTCTGTCCTGAAACAGGCCATTGGCACTGATTTTCACGTTCGCATTGACCGCTTCAATATCCTGCAAATCGGCGCCCAGATTGATCTGGTTGTCGTCATTCACAAGGGCCTGACTGGCGGCAGCGGGCGCTCCGTAATAATAGGCTTCCAGCGCCACCTTTTGCCCCAAAGCCTTCATTTTTGCCGCCGCCTCAGGCGTAAGGCTGAGGGCGACCGTATAGGAGAAATCGGCATCGGCCGTTTTTTCATTTTGTTTTTCACTGCATTGACTAAGCAGCACCCCTATCAACAGGCAGGCTGAGACGGAGAGGGCGGTTTTGATCGTGCGTGACATTGGCAATTCCCGGTGAATTTGCCTTGCTTCTAACGGAAACAGACCAAAGACGCCAGTGCGATTTAGGCCGTGTGCGGATCAATCCGTCCTGAGATCGCAGCTCATATGCAAGGGGGCGGCTTGCGCGGTCGCCACATAGTCCTGAAAAACACGGCAGCCTATATGCTCATCCTGCCTGTCCTTACGCATGGCGCGGATAGTGATCTGCACCAGAGGTTTGGGGCCGATAATCGCTTTCAGGCGTTCGGTTTCAATGCCTTCGCCCGTCATGTGAACCGTCTGATCAACCGGGTCTACGGTTACCTGATCGGTTTTGAAGCCAATCACGCCATCCTTTGTGACAAATTGCTTATAGGCCGGTTCAGGCAGGCCATAATAATAGGCCGAAATCACCAGATGCGCCGGATGTGTTTTAAGATAGGCGCTGGCCGCAGGCGTCATGCTGAGGGCCAGATCATAACTGAAATCAAGCGATACGGACGCGGAAGACGGCGGCGGGGCTTCGGGTTTTGGCGAGCACTGCGCCATACCCAGACCCAGGCTAAAGGCCATAAAAACCGAATAAATCCGTTGTCGTATCATGAGGCTTGCCTTTTTATACGCGCCTTAATGCTTTGCAAGTTACTACATATAAAGACACAAGTCTGAGCGTATGTACACTGCCGGTCAAACAGGCTTTCATACCTAAAAAGCAGACAATTCAGGCCATCATCCTATGATCTTATTTGCCAAATTCAGGATTGCGTCTTATAGAACTGAGTAAATATGCAAATTCATAGGGAAAAAATGGCCCGCAAGATTGGTCGTCGCAGCGGTAATATCGTCACCATACACGATGTTGCACGTCATGTCGGTGTCTCGCCTATGACTGTTTCGCGCGTCATCAATGGCGAAAAAAATGTCCGGCAAGAAACGCGCACCAAGGTTTTGGCCGCCGTCGAGGAACTGAACTATTCGCCTAATCTGGCGGCCAGATCCTTAGCTACGCAGGACTCCGTCCGCATCGGCCTGTTATATTCCAACCCGTCCGTGGCCTTCCTGAGTGAGTTTCTGCTGGGCATTTTGTCCGAAAGCTCACAAAGCAATGCGCAATTGCTGATCGAATCGTGCGTGGGTCCCGAAGGGGCCGCTCCGGCGCTGGAAAAAATGAAACAAAGCGGGTGTGACGGCGTCATCCTGTCGTCACCGCTCAGTGATTCGACTCGTGTTGCGGCGATGTTGCGCGATATGAACATGCCCTTTGTCGGTGTTGCCATGTCACGGCCTGATCCTGAGGTGAGCTGCGTCGCTATTGATGATTTCAAGGCCGCCGGGGCCATGACGCGCCGTTTAATAGAGCTGGGGCACTGCGAGATCGGCTTTATCAAGGGCCCTGCCAATGCCTATGCCAGCCAGATGCGCTATCAGGGCTTTGAAGACGCCATGCACAAGGCGGGACTTGATATTCAGCCGGACTTTATCGGGCAGGGTTCTTTCACCTATCGCTCAGGTTTTGATGCAGCAGAGCGGCTGTTGGCCGTCAAAACACGCCCCACCGCTATTTTCGCCAGTAATGATGATATGGCGGCAGGTGCCGTAGCGGCGGCGCACCGTCTGGGCCTCGAAGTGCCTGAGCAACTGACCATTGTCGGGTTTGACGACACGGCCATGGCGTCTTCTATCTGGCCGGAACTGACGACTGTCCGCCAGCCGATTGCCAATATGGCGGCCATGAGCGTCTGTCTGCTGTTTGACCAGATACGCGCTCACCGGGCGGGGCGTCCGTTCGAGGCGGTGCGCGAAGTGCGTGACTTCTCCCTCATTGAGCGTCAGTCCTCGGCTGAGGTTTGCGCAGCGGACTATGTGCCTGCCAGCCAAAAAGCATCTCTGAGATCATGAAAAAAATAATTTCTTGCGTTTTTAAAGTCTGTGTGGCCTTGACATAGGTCGGCCTGTGCAGGATTGGTAGCGCTAACAATAGTAAAGGTGCGATGACGGTGGCAAACTGCCGGTGATCGTGCTGTAAAACAGGTAGAGTGGATAAGGGTTTGAGCCCGCAATAAGCTTTGAAGGACTATATTATGGCAGAGTTTTTGCCCGACGATTGGCGCAACGCGACACTTATTGGACGCGTCGAGACGACAGATGGCCCAACGCCCATCATGATCCGCGGTGGCGAAGTCTTTGACATGTCACCTGTGGCGCCGACTGTGTCTCAGCTCCTGAAGCTTTGGCCTGACACCGGTGTCCCTTCGGGCGGGCTGCCATTTGGCGGTTTCGAAGATTTTGAATTTACCAAGACGTGGAAAAAAGATGGCAGCCCGGCCAATCGCGCCGGCAACCAGCTTTTGTCACCGATCGACCTGCAATGCGTCAAGGCGGCGGGCGTGACCTTTGCCGTCTCCGCCGTTGAGCGGGTCATCGAAGAACGCGCGCGTGGCGATGCCGACAAGGCGCAGGCCATACGCAAGGATCTGGCGGATCGTGTCGGCGGCGATATTCGTTCCGTCAAGCCGGGCTCGGAAGCCTCCGCCAAGCTGAAGGCTGCCATGATTGCCGATGGCTTGTGGTCGCAATATCTCGAAGTGGCCATTGGCCCGGATGCCGAAGTGTTCACCAAGTCGCCGGTTCTGTCTTCGGTCGGCTGGGGTGATGAGGTCGGCGTGCGCTCCGATTCGACATGGAACAATCCTGAGCCCGAAGTGGTGATGGTGGTGACACCCGAAGGCCGCGCTGTAGGGGCGACACTGGGCAATGATGTCAATCTGCGCTGTTTTGAGGGTCGTTCTGCTTTGCTTTTGGGTAAGGCCAAGGACAATAATGCCTCCTGTGCGCTGGGCCCCTTCATCCGCATGTTTGACGACAGCTTCACGATTGATGATGTCCGCAATGCTGTGTTGGATCTTAAGATTGACGGCCCCGAAGGTTATGAACTGGTGGGGCGTTCGACCATGGCCGACATCAGCCGTGATCCGCTGGATCTGATCGATCAGGCCATGAGCGAGCATCATTATCCGGACGGATTTGTCCTGATGCTGGGCACCCTGTTTGCGCCCACTCAGGATCGTGACACCCCAGGCCGTGGCTTTACCCATAAGGTCGGCGATGTGGTCAAGGTCTCCAGCCAGAAGCTGGGCTGCCTTGAAAACCGCGTCACCACCTCAAAAGATGCCCGTCACTGGAAGTTCGGCATTGCCGATCTGATGCAAAATCTGGTGGATCGTGGGCTGGTCAAGCCAAAAAACACCACAAAATCCGCATAAAAGTCTTCTGAAAAGAATCAAAAAAAGAGAGTTAAAGTCTTATGTCGTCTGCTATCTATCCAAGTCTTAAGGGCCGCAAGGTGTTGATCACCGGCGGTGGTTCCGGCATAGGCGCTGGTCTCGTGGCGGGATTTCTCCGTCAGGATGCCGAAGTTCACTTTATTGATCTGGCCGATGATGTGTCGGCCAGCCTTCCGGCGTCTGACAATCAACCAACCTTTCACAAGTGCGACCTGACCGATAATCCGGCCCTGGATAAGACCATGGCGCATATCCTGTCGTCAGGGCCGGTGCATATTCTCATCAACAATGCCGGCAATGATGACCGTCATACCCTGGCTGAGGTCACGCCGGACTATTTCGACAATCGCATTGGCGTTAACTTGCGTCACATGTTGTTCTGCGCGCAGGCCGTGGCGCCGGGCATGAAGGCTCTGGGTGGCGGTGCCATTATCAATTTCGGTTCGATCTCCTGGCATTTGGGTCTGCCTGATCTGGTGCTTTATGAAACCTGTAAGGCGGCCATTGAAGGCATGACCCGTGCCTTAGCGCGTGAGCTTGGCCCCGATAATATCCGCGTGACCACCATTATTCCCGGCAATGTGAAAACCAAGCGTCAGGAAAAATGGTACACCCCCGAAGGTGAGGCCGAAATCGTCAATGCTCAATGCCTGAGCGGCCGTATTGTGCCGGATAATGTGGCGTCTCTGGCTATGTTCCTGGCGTCTGATGATGCCGCCCTCTGTACCGGTCATGGCTATTGGATTGATGCCGGCTGGCGGTAGTTTTTGCCGGAAAGGTTGCTGTGATGCGCACATTAGTTGAACCGGCCTCTTTGTTTCAGCCTGAATGTGTCTGGGATTTGAAGGCCACTCTGGGTGAGGGGCCTGTCTGGTCAGCCGCTGAAAAGGCCGTGTGGTTCGTCGACATAAAGCAGCAAAAACTGCATCGCTATGAGGCGGAAACGGGCAGGGCATCAAGCTTTGATGCGCCTGCGCCTTGCGGTTTTCTGGCGCCTAAGCGGGGCGGTGGTTTCATCGTCGGCACTAAGACCGGCCTTTATGACTTCGATCCAAAGACGGGTGCCTTTACCTTTCGCACCGTGGTTGAGCCCGACCATCCCGGCAATCGCCTCAATGATGGCTATGTCGACCCTCAGGGGCGGCTGTGGTTTGGCTCCATGCATGATGACGAAGAACATCCGACGGGCAAGCTTTACCGCTATGATTCGCGCGGCCTGACAGTCATGGATGACGACTATGTCATCACCAATGGCCCGGCGGTCAGCCCGGACGGCCAGACACTTTATCACAACGACACGCTGAAAAAGATCATCTACGCTTTTGATCTGAGCGCTGACGGCAGCCTGTCCAATAAGCGTATTTTCGCGCAACTGGATCAGGGCACTGTGCCAGACGTCAGCAGCCCCGTCTGCTACGCCGAAGAAATGGCCATGAAAAGCGCACACGGAGACGGCTATATTGACGGGCCGACCGTCGACAGTGCCGGCAATGTGTGGAATGCGCTCTTTTTCGGCTGGGGTGTCAACTGCTATGCCCCGGATGGCCGACTGTTGCGCAAGGTGAGCCTGCCGGTCTCCAATGTCACCAAGATCGCCTTTGGTGGCCCCGACCTGAAAACCGCCTATGTCACCACCGCCGCCAAGGGGTTGACTGAGGCTGAACTGACACAACAGCCGCTTGCCGGTGGTCTGTTCCGCTTTGACGCCGAAATACCCGGCCAAATTCAAAATGAGATTGCTCATGTCTAAACGCATACCCGCCACAGCCAATGGCCGCTTCCGCTCGCAGGAATGGTTTGATGCGCCCGATCATATTGATATGGCAGCGCTCTATCTCGAACGCTTCATGAATTACGGCATTACGCCGCAGGAGCTGCGCTCGGGCCGGCCGATTATCGGCATTGCGCAATCCGGCAGCGACCTGTCGCCATGCAACCGTATCCATATGGAACTGGCCAAGCGCACGCGTGAAGGTATCCGTGATGCCGGTGGTATCTGCATGGAGTTTCCGACCCATCCGATTTTCGAGAACTGCCGCCGCCCGACCGCCGCCATTGACCGCAATCTGTCGATGATGACCCTGATCGAGATCCTGCATGGCTATCCTATTGATGCTGTCGTGCTGACCACGGGCTGCGATAAGACGACACCGGCCGGTATCATGGCGGCCACGGCAGTGGATATCCCCGCCATTGTGCTGTCTGGCGGGCCCATGCTCGATGGCTGGAATGACGGTGAGCTGGTGGGCTCCGGCACGGTCATCTGGCGGTCGCGCCGCGCTTTGGCCGCCGGTAAGATCACCGAAGAAGAATTTTTCGATGCCGCTCTGGCCTCGGCACCGTCTTCGGGTCACTGCAACACGATGGGCACGGCCTCAACCATGAACGCCGTGGCCGAAACCCTGGGTCTCAGCCTGCCCGGTTGTTCGGCCATTCCCGCACCCTATCGTGAACGCGGCCAAATGGCCTATGAGACGGGCGTGCGCATTGTTGAAATGGCCTATGAAGACTTAAAGCCCTCGAAAATCCTGACCAAGCAGGCCTTTTTGAATGCTATTGCCATGGTCGCGGCCACGGGCGGTTCCACCAATGCCCAGCCGCATATTGTCGCCATGGCACGCCATGCCGGTTTTGAACTGAGCGATGCTGACTGGATGCAGGCGCACGACATACCGTTGATCCTCAACATGCAGCCGTCGGGCAAGTATCTGGGTGAGCGTTTCCATCGCGCCGGTGGCGTACCCGCTATCTTGGTGGAGTTGCTGAAAGCCAACCGCATTGACGGCACCGTGCCGACTGTGACCGGTAAGAGCTTGGCGGAAAATGTCGCGGGACGCGAAACCAAAGACCGTGAGATGATCACGACTGTGGCGGAACCGATTGCCGAACGCTCCGGCTTTTTGGTGCTGAAAGGCAATCTGTTCGATTTCGCCATTATGAAAACCAGCGTTATCAGCGATGAATTCCGTAAACGGTATCTGTCGGAACCGGGCAATGAAAATGTGTTTGAGTGCAAGGCTGTCGTCTTTGACGGCTCGACCGACTATCATAACCGCCTGAATGACCCCAGCCTCAATATTGACGAGCGCACCATATTGGTGATCCGTGGCTCTGGTGTGGTCGGCTGGCCCGGTTCGGCCGAAGTGGTCAATATGCAGCCGCCCGATGCCCTGTTGAAGGCCGGTATCACCAGCCTGCCAACCCTGGGTGATGGCCGTCAGTCCGGCACATCCGATTCGCCCTCCATACTCAATGCCTCGCCCGAAAGCGCGGTCGGCGGCGGTTTGGCCTGGCTGCGAACCGGCGATATGATCCGCGTCGATCTCAATGCCGGCACCTGCAATATGCTGGTCTCCGACGAGGTGATTGCCCAGCGTAAAAATGACGGGCTGCCGCCTGTGCCTGAAAGCCAGACGCCGTGGCAGGAAATTTTCCGCGCCACAGTTTCGCAATTGCACACAGGCGGTGTGATGGAACCGGCGCTCAAATACACCCGTATTGCGGAAAAAATGCCAAGGCATAATCACTAAGCTGTCACACAGGCAGGTTAGGCGTGTTTTGCGAAAACCTGATGCAAAAACAAAAGCCTGCCTGTGATGACCAGACGCAGATGTGAGGGGCATCACCTTGCGCCTGTCTGTCCTCAGGGTCGGGCTTGCTGCGACATGTCCGTAACGCGCGAAATTTGCGTAAAGGGGCGTTTGCCCATGACCAAAAAAGATGGTGCAACGCATTATCTTTTTTGCTTGTGTTATCGCTAACTTGACGTAGGGGAGTATAGGCGAATTTTTCTTAAGTCCTTTATAAATATCGCTCTTTCAGAGCTTTGGCTTGCGTGCAGGCATTCGTCGCATTAAAAGTTACGCAGGTGCATGACAGCGTTGGACACAAAGAAAGATTCAATGGATCGGCACCGGGTTAGGGAACGCGGACATTATGTCCGCTCATAAGGGAGTTTGGGGATGTCCTCAGCTAAGGTAAATATGGGACTCGTTATGGGGCTCGCCATTGGCGCAGCTCTGGGCGGTCTTTTGTTCGGGTATGACACAGCCGTGATTTCCGGCGCCGTCGAAGCCATTGATTATAATTTTGTCGCGCCGCGCCTCGATATGAGCGAAATGGCCCGCAATGCCATGTCCGGTAACGCCGTAGGTATCGCGCTCTGGGGCTGTCTGGTCGGCTCGCTGATCGCCGGGCCTCTGGCGACCTCCATTGGCCGTCGCATGGGGATGCTGATTGCGGCCGTGATCTTTTTTGCGTCGTCTATCATGGCTGGTTTTCCGGAACTGGGCTTAGGCGCGATCGGCAGCATGGGGCCCGAAGCCCTGACGCCCTTTATGGTTTATCGCTTCTTTGGCGGTATCGCCATTGGCATGGCTTCGCTGATTTCACCCATGTATATTGCTGAGATTGCCCCGCCCAAACAACGCGGCCTGCTGGTTACCTTCCAGCAGATGGCCATTGTGGGCGGCATGCTGCTGGTTTATTTCGTCAATCTGAAGATTGGTGAAATGGGCGATGATGCCTGGGTTCTGGCGACCGGCTGGCGCTTCATGCTGGCTTCGGCGGCTATTCCGGCGGCCTTGTTCTTTCTGGCGGCTCTGTTCATGCCGGACACACCGCGCTGGTATGTCATGAAGGGCAAGGAAGACAAGGCCATGAAACTGCTGACCTCTCTGGACGGCGAAGAGGTGGCAAAGGTCACTATGGCGGAAATTAAGGAAAGCCTGACGCAACATTCCGGCAAGCTGTTTTCCTTTGGCGTCGGCATTATTGTGGTCGGTGTTCTGCTGTCGGTCTTCCAACAGTTTGTCGGTATCAATGCCGTGCTGTATTATGCGCCTTTGATGTTCAAAAACATGGGTTCCGGTACGGATACGGCCTTGCTGCAAACTGTGATTGTCGGCATCGCCAATGTGGCCTTTACCATTGTCGCCCTGTTCATGGTTGACCGCTGGGGCCGCAAGCCTCTGCTTATTCTGGGCGCCTGCATGATGGCTGTGTCGATGCTGGCTCTGGGCCTGATGTTCCAGAATCACACCGAAGGCTCGATGCTGTTGTATGCAGCTATCTTCTACATTGCCGGTTTTGCCCTGTCCTGGGGCCCGGTCGTCTGGGTTCTGCTGTCGGAAATGTTCCCCAATTCGATCAAGGGCCCGGCTATGGCTCTGGCCGTTGCCGCGCAGTGGCTGTCCAACTATATCGTTACGGCCTCCTTTAAGGTGGTTGACGGCGATACAGCACTCAATGCCGTCTTCAATCACGGCCTGAACTACTACGTGTATGCGGCGTTTTCGGTTCTGGCGGCCTTGTTCGTCTGGAAGTTCGTGCCGGAAACCAAGGGTAAGACTCTGGAAGCCATCGAAAGCTTCTGGAAAAAGTCGTAAGCTCAGGCTTATCGGGGCGGGGTCTTAAACAGGCCTCGCCCTATTCTGTTCTAAAGCGGATAATGAGAGAAACCTATGTTGCGCCTGAATGCCTCAGATACCGTTCTGGACATCAATCCGGAGGTCGCCGGCAGTATCTGGCAGTTCACCCATAAGGGCCTTGATGTCATGCGTCCGGCGCTTGACGGCACAAAAGAAGCGCTTGAGACCAGTTGTTTTCCACTGGTGCCGTTTTGCAATCGCATTCGCAACGGCGAATTTGTCTTTGAGGCGCATGAGGTCAGGCTGCCGCCCAATATGGGCGATCATCCGCATGCCCTGCACGGCCAAGGCTGGCGCAATGCCTGGGAGGTGGTGGAGGTTACGGCCTCACGCGCCGTCCTACGCTATCATCATGCGCCCGATAGCTGGCCGTGGGATTATGAAGCCACCGTTATTTATGACCTGCGCAAGGGCGGATTGCGCATGGACCTCAGCGTCAAAAACCTGTCGCACGGCACCATGCCGGTGGGTCTGGGCTTTCATCCTTATTTTAACCGCACGGATGAAACCCGCCTGAAGACGAAGGTGGACGGCATCTGGCGACCGGACGAAGACGGGCTGCCGATGACCTGGCATGCCGGTGTCCTGCGCAAGGACTGGTCAAAGGCCGACAAGATCCTGATGGATGTGACTATTGACCATTGTTATACCGGCTTTAATGGCAAGGCGGAAATCTATGAAGGGACGCAACTGACGCACAAGTTGCGCGCTTCACCGGATTGCCACTGGATGCATCTGTTTGCCCCGCTTGGCGAAGATTTCTTTTGTGTCGAGCCCGTCAACCACATGCCCGATCCGTTCAACCAGCCCAATTCCGGACTGAAGTGCCTCAAGTCGGGGGCAACGGCGTCTGTATGGATGGATATAGCGGTCTAGTTGATCCAGCCGCCGTCAATAATGTGGGTCTGGCCGGTCGTGAAACTGGATTCATCGCTGGCCAGATAGAGCGCCAGACTGGCCAGTTCTTTGACCTTGCCAAAGCGTCCCATGGCCTGACGGGCGGTGAACTCGCTATAGGCCTTATCGAAATCCCCTGTATCGCGCAGACGTTGCAGCAGGGACGGCGTTTCGACCGTGCCCGGACAGATGGCGTTGCAGCGTATGCCCTGCGCCACGAAATCCGCCGCTACGGCCTTGGTGAGGCCGATGACGCCCGCCTTGGTGGCGCCATAGGCAAAGCGGTTGGGTATACCTTTGACCGATGAGGCAATGGACGACATATTGATGATCGAGCCGCCGCCGTTTTCCAGCATGGCGGGCAGGAAGGCGCGGATCATGCGGTACATGGCTGTGACGTTGAGATTCAGTGAAAACGACCAGGCGTCTTCGTCGCAATCCAGAATGGTGCCGGCGTGGACATAGCCAGCGCAATTATATAGCACGTCAACTTGCGGGAACTCAGCCGCTACGGCCTTGACCGCCTCAGGATCTGTCACATCCAGTTGGCGGATGGTCACGCCTTTGAAATTAGCCATGGTATCAAAATTGATATCGGTGGCGATGACAGTGGCGCCTTCGGCTTGAAACAGCTCGGCGGTGGCGCGGCCAATGCCCTGACCGGCTGCGGTGATGAGGGCGGTTTTACCGGCTAAACGTGACATTAAAATCTCCTGTTCATCTCATATTTCCGAGGTTCAAAATCGTTTGAACCTCGGCAAGCACAAGCGTGCGCCCGAGCCTTCGCGAGGCATCTCTTACAAAAAAACGATCATGGGTTTGTGCCCGCTTGTGGCGGTAGAAACAGTCGGTGGTATACTCCACGCCGAAGGGTAGCGACCGTCGGCTTATTGGAGGCAAA
>JBAWDM010000138.1:0-3224 GCA_049590735.1 Asticcacaulis sp.
CGCCAGAGCATAGAGGGCCAGCGCACACAATGGCGTTTCCTCTGAGGGCTTGACCACCACCGTACAGCCCGCCGCCAGGGCCGGGGCAATCTTGCGCGTAATCATCGAAATCGGAAAATTCCATGGTGTGATAGCGGCACACACGCCGATCGGCTGCTTGATGGTCTGCAGGTGCTTGCCTGCTGCTGTGGCCGGAATCGTGCGGCCATAGGCGCGCTTACCTTCCTCAGAGAACCATTCAATAAAGGATGCGCCATAGACCACTTCGCCGCGCGTTTCCTTGATCGGCCTGCCCTGCTCCAGCGTCACCAGCATGGCCATGTCCTCAGCCTGCGCCACCAGCAGATCATGCCATTTGCGCAGGATAATCGAGCGCGCCTTGGCCGTCAGGCCTGACCATCCGGCAAAAGCCGCATGCGCATCGGCAATGGCCTGAGTGGTATCTGAGGCGCCGTGTGCGGGCACATAGCACAATATACTGCTATCGGCCGGATTGGTTACCGCAAAACGATCCGGTGCGTCTTCGTCGAAAATAAGTCCGCCCAGAAGCGAGCGCTGAGTTTGGGAAAGTTGCATAGCTTAAGCCTTAAAACTAATAGAGACTGCCTTAAGATCGGCATATTTGTACAGGGCATGCAGGCTGCGGTCGCGGCCAAACCCTGACTGTTTAACGCCCCCAAACGGCGATGTGATATCACAGGCGTCCCAGCCATTCACCCATACCAGACCGGCCTTAAGCGCCTTAGCGGCGCGCATGGCCTTACCGATATTGGCCGTCCAGACTCCCGAAGCGAGTCCGTAAATCGTATCATTGGCGATGCGGTAGGCATCCATCTCATCGGTAAATGTCATGAGCGACAGGACCGGCCCGAACACTTCTTCGCGGGCCAGAATATTATCGGCTTC
The DNA here is from genome assembly GCA_049590735.1 of Asticcacaulis sp. GTDB lineage: Bacteria > Pseudomonadota > Alphaproteobacteria > Caulobacterales > Caulobacteraceae > Asticcacaulis. The sequence goes on from JBAWDM010000138.1 coordinate 907, forward strand.
GACCGCCAGAAAGGACGGCTGGACGTAATAGCCGCCGCTTTCGCTCAAAATACGCTCACCACCCAGCAACAGCTCAGCGCCTTCGGCCTGCCCTTTTTCGATGAAATCGAGCGCCGTATGCATTTGGCGCTCGGAAATCATGGCACCAAATTGCGTTTGCGGATCAAAAGGATCACCGGCCTTGATGGTTTTAGCGACCGCCAACACCTTTTCGACGAAGACATCCTTGATGGACTCCTCAACCAGCAGGCGCGATCCCGCCGTACAGACCTGACCCTGATTATAGAAAACACCCCAGGCGGCATGGGTGGCGGCCGCCTCAAGGTCGTCGCAATCGGCAAAGACGATTTGCGGGCTTTTGCCGCCCAGTTCCAGCGACACGCGCTTCAGATTGCTGTCGGCTGAGGCCCGCATCAGCATCCGCCCCACAGGGCCGGAGCCTGTAAAGGCAATCATATCGACATCCATATGATGCGCCAGAGCATCACCCGCCTCAGTGCCGAGCCCCGTTACGACATTGAACACGCCCGCCGGCACGCCCGCCTCAAGCGCCAGAGTGGCCGTATAGAGCGCGCTCAGGCTGGACAGTTCCGCCGGTTTCAGCACCACGCTATTGCCCATAGCTAAGGCCGGCGCCACCTTCCACATCGCCATATGAAGCGGAAAATTCCACGGTACAATCGCACCGATCACGCCCAAAGGTTCATGCACGGCATAGGACAGGCGATCTTCGGGCGTCGGTGCGACCTCGCCATAAATCTTGTCAATGGCTTCCGCGTAATAGCGCACGCTTTGGATCGACAGAGGTATATCAACATTACGAGCATCGCGTATCGGCTTACCGGTATCCAGACTTTCCAGCAGGGCCAGATTCTCGGCATGCTCACTCATCAGGTCGGCCAGACGATGCAGAACGGCCTTGCGTTTTTTAGGCGCCAGCATCCGCCACCGGCCGTCCTCAAAGGCGGTACGCGCCGCCTGCACAGCCTTATCGACATCACGCGCATCACAGGCTGCAATCCTATTGATCAGCTTGCCATCGCGGGAACTGTAATTATCAAAGGTGCGGCCCGATCTCGACGCTACCTCTGCGCCGTCAATAATCGCCTTGTCGGGCAGATTTAACGCCTTGATGGCACTTAACACGCCGTCCAGCGTATCAGCAGGTTTTTGGGGCGTGGATATGGGCATGGAGCAACCTTAAACGGGCATTGTGATCACAATTAGACACCTGCGGTCATCAGGGTGTCAAGGCACAGTTTTGTAACCGGAAGAACATGCTCAGGTGAAATCAGCCCCCGATACGTTTCCGTTTAGGCTCAGGTTCCGCCTGAAGCTTGATGGCCTCCAGCATAAGCTCCATACCTTCGCGAATATCTTCGGCCATTGAGGTGCGCACACTCCCGGCATCCCCTGTCTCAAGGGCGCGTATCATATCCTGATGATGGTCCTTAGGTAGATGCACTGTGCCCATGCGGCCAAAGACCACACGCATAAACGGCCCGACCTGAAGCCAGAGCGTGCGCGCCATGTCGTAAAACAGATCGGCATCGGCCAGCTTATAGATAGAAAAATGGAAATCCTGATTGGCCTGCATATAGCCGGACACATCGCCCTTGCTGAGCGCCAGCATCAGCTTGGCGTCATCATCACGCAGGCGGTTTATCATGCTTTTCGTGGCGTGACGCGTCGCTAAAAAGGCCAGTTCAGGCTCAACCCACTGCCGCGCCATAGCCAGTTGCTTGAGCCTGTGCGCGCCCATGTCCGGCACCCGCAGGCGTTTATTGGAGGGCTGAAGCTCCAGCGCTTTTTCGGCGATCAGACGGCGCACCGCCTCACGCACTGGCATGGGTGACACACCCAGATTATGCGCCAGAGTGCGCAGGCTTACGGGTTTCAAGGGCGGAATCTGGCCTTGGATCAAGGCCTCAGATAAGGCCTCATAAACCTGATCATGCAGCTTGTTCTCACTCAAGGCCGCACCTTCTCCATCGCTAAGTCCCGCAAGCTTATCCAAACTGACAACAACCATAGATATCCATCTTTTCAAACTCCTGATCACGCTCTTGCTTAAACCGACAATACGTGATCACATTTGCAAACAGCCTGGGAAACAGAGCCTCACCTGCCTAACATAAATGCGACAGAATGCGTAATCAATCTGTCATACGAACACTAAAACACGCATCCAAAACCTAAAGCATGAGATCAAACATGAACACGCCCACACTTGATAATTTCTGGATGCCCTTTACGCCCAACCGCACCTTTAAGGCCAATCCCAAGCTTTTGGTAAGCGCCAAAGACATGCACTATAC
>JBAWDM010000139.1:0-5192 GCA_049590735.1 Asticcacaulis sp.
GCGCCGTCTACCTGTAGGTGGGAGGGCGGGGGGTTGTTGTCGAAATAGATTTCCGTATAGGCGATATCCGACAGCACAATCAGATCATGCTTTTCGGCCAGTTTGATGACCTCCTTGTAGAAGTCGAGATCGACCCATTGCGCCGTGGGGTTTGACGGATAGGAGACAATCATCACCGAAGGTGTCGGCACCGAATGTTTGACGGCGCGTGAAATGCCCGCCAGATATTCCTCAGGCGACAGGGCCGGCACATGGCGAATGACGCCACCGGCCATCAGGAAGCCAAAGGCATGGATGGGATAGGCCGGATTCGGGCAGATGATGGTGTCGCCCGGGGCCGTTATGGCCATGGCCAGGTTGGCAAAGCCTTCCTTGGAGCCCATAGTCGCCACGACCTGTGTGTCCGGATTAAGTTTTACGTTATAACGGCGATCATAATAACCGGCCATGGCCTTACGCAGGCCGTGTATGCCCTTGGATACGCTATAGCCGTGGGTCTTGGTTTTCCGGACCGTTTCGACCAGCTTTTCGACAATATGCGGCGCGGTCGCCATGTCAGGATTGCCCATGCCGAAATCAATAATATCCGTGCCCGCCGCTCGCAGCTTCGCCTTCACCTTATTGACTTCTTCGAAGACATAGGGGGGGAGGCGACGGATACGGTAAAAATCACGCATGGAAATCTGGGCCCAAAGAGGAATGAAAAGTTGCGAAGGGCTCATATGGCCCATAGCGCATGGTTTGTCATCCCGTTAGGCGCAAAAAATTCGGAAATTTTTGCACAAATGTCGGATAATATTTCGCAGGTTCAGAATCTATCCGGTAGAAAAAAGGGGCACAAACCCTGCGGTCTATGCCCCCCTCTAAAGTATGTGTACTCAGGCCTCTTCGGAGGCGTCCGCATCTTCTTTCTTGCGGCGTGTGCGCTTAGGTTTGGCCGCGGGCTCGGCCCCATCCACTGCGACCGGCGCAGGCTTATGCAAAAAGGCCGGCAGGTGCGAGGCGTCCTCAGTGCTGGCGCGAGGTTGCCGTGGCGTGCGGGTTTTGGCGGCCGGTGCTTCTGATACGTTTGTCTCAGGGGCTGGCGATGGGGCTTGCGTTTTTGCTGTCTCATCCTGAGCCGCACGCGGTGCCGCGCCTAAGGGCTGGGTCGACGCAATAAAGGCAGGGGCTGTGTAGGCATCGCCACCTTCGGGCGCGACAGTGGTCACCGGCGCCAGATTTTGTTCCTGCTGCTCAGCAAAGCGCTGCTGACGGCGGCGTTCATAACGCTCCCGGCGGGTTTCCCGGCGATTGCCATTTTCATCGAACTGCGGATCGTTACGATCATTTCGCTCAGCACGCTCAGGGCGCTCATTACGCTCAGCATTACGCGGTTCATTATAGGCCGGGCGGTTATCGCGGTCTTTGAAATTGCGGTTGCCGTTGCCGTTGCCATTGGGGTTGCGGTTGCCATTGCGATTATTGTCGCGGTCGCGGTTATTATCGTAGCGTGGCTCTTCGAAGCTGGGCTGGGCGTCTTCGGCACCGACGACATTGTCGCCATCATTGTCGTTATTGTCGGCATCAATCTCGTCGTCATAATCATCAAAGCCGTTCGAGAATGGATCGCGCTGCACGAATTCCGAGACAGGACGCGTTGGTTGCATCTGACGGATCATGCGGAAATAATGTTCGGCATGCTGCAAATGATTTTCCGCAAGCACCCGGTCGCCGGACGAATTGGCATCACGCGCCAGTTGCTGATACTTTTCATAAATGGTCTGGGCGTTGCCGCGAACCTTGGTCCCTTCAGGGCCGTTCGACTCATAGGCGCGATTGGGATTGTTCTGATTGCCTGAGGGTTTGCGGCTACGGCTGCGCTGCCGTTTCATGCCCCTGAAATCTTTCATGTGTTCTTACGTCTCTCTACGCTCCACCCATGCGTATCTGTGCAGGCGGCAAATATGGGCTTAAAAATTCAAGGGAACCGTCAGGACAAGTAACCCGTTTATACGAGTGAACTGAGCCGTTGAGAACCTTGCTATTGTCTTGGCTTTAACAGGATGCGCGGGGGTCGTATATGTGTTGACCGGAAACCTCACGCACTCGCAGTTCCCTGCGCGTTATCATGCCGCTTAAACTTTTTTAAGTCGGGCCTGTTTCACGATGGGAGGAAGACAGTGCATATCTAGCGTTTCTTGCGTCCCCTGCCAAGCGGAAATTTCACACAGGTTTTCGGCTGGTGACAACGCGCGGCAGGTTGGACAAGTCAAGATAGGTTGTAACCTCTTCAAATCCCTGAGATTTCATAATATTTTCAACATCTTGGGCCTGATCGAAACCAATCTCCAGATAGGCTCGCCCGCCCGGTTTCAGCAAACGAAATATCTCAGGTGCCAGGGCCTCATAGGCTTCAAGCCCGGTAATACCGCCGTCCAGCGCCAGAATCGGGTCATGTTCCTTGACCTCCGGCTCCAGGGTCGCAATGACCTCTGTGCGGATATAGGGCGGGTTGGAGGCGACAATATCAAAGCTTTCGTCCTGCAGGCCGCTACCCCATGAGGTGCGCAGAAAAGCGCATTGCGGCCCAAGGCCCAGATTGGCGGCATTGTCGCGTGCCACCGCCAGAGCCTCTTCGCTGATATCGGTGCCGAGACCTTTTGCCGCAGGCCGTTCCGACAAAACCGACAGCAGGATGGCCCCAGACCCTGTGCCCAGATCGGCCAGTTGAAACGCCTCATGCGGCTGGCTGGTTTTGAGGATCATGTCGACAATGACCTCGGTTTCCGGCCGCGGGATCAGCACATGTTCCGACAGGTTAAGCAACAGCTTCCAGAAACCCTTGCGGCCTAAAATGCGCGCCACCGGCATACGCTTGATGCGCTTATCGAGATAGTCATCAAGCTGTGCCTCTTCACCTTCCGTCAATTCGCGGTAGGGATCGGTCAGAATATCGGCGCGTGTGGCCCCCGTGGCGGCCTCAAGCAGAAGACGGGCATCAATGGCGGGTGAGTCGATAAAGGCGGCCTTAAGGCGTTGTTGTGCGCCGGTCCAGGCTTTGACAAGTGTGGTCATAAGAAGCTTCTTAAATCTATATTACAGGGCGGCAGTGACAGGATATTTCGCCACGATCATGTAGTTGACATCGGTATCGTCCGACAAGGCCCATTGACCGGTCATCGGATTATAGCTGACGCCGGTAGCGGGTTCGGGGATGAGGTTGGTGCCGCGCAAAAACTGATGAATTTCTTCGGGATGCAGGAATTTCTTCCAGTCATGCGTGCCCCTTGGCACCCAGTTCAGCACATATTCAGCGCCCACAATAGCCAGAGCGTGTGCTTTAAGTGTGCGGTTGAGCGTGGCGACAAACAATAGCCCACCGGGCTTGACCAGACTGGCGCAGGTTTTCAAAAACGCCTGAGGGTCGGTAACATGCTCGATCACCTCCATGGTCAGGACGACATCATATAATACCTCGCCGGACTCGGCCAATTGCTCGACGGTTTGGTTGAGATAACGAATATCCAGTTCGCCCTGCTGTGCATGGGTCAGTGCCGTGCCGATGTTTTTCTCTGAGGCATCCAGACCTGTGACTGTAAAACCCATGCGGCACATGGGTTCGGACAATAAACCGCCGCCGCAGCCGACATCCAGTAATCGCAGACCGTTAAAGGGTGCACGCTCACGATAGTTCATTTGAGTTGCGCTACCGCTTTGCTGCTTGAGCGCGCCAAAGTGTTCCAAACAGGTTTCGCGGATAAATTTAACGCGTGTCGGGTTAAAGCGGTGCAGGGGGGCAAATTCGCCTTTGACGTCCCACCATTTCGCTGCCAGTGCCGAAAAACGCGCAACCTCGCCTTCGTCAATGCTGAAGCCTTTGGCGGTCCCTGAATCTATGGCGGCATCTGTCGCGGCGTTTAAATCGGCATTCATGGCTCTGTATCCACCCTGAGATTTAGACTCTGAATTGACCTTGCGGGAACAGGCATCAGCCGCTAGATAGGCCGCGCAAGACATTAAGGACAGGATACGGCCTTGTCCCCCAGAAAGAAAGTAGCGAAATGACGCGGTTAGTGATGAAGTTCGGCGGCACCTCCATGGCCGACCTCGAACGCATCCGCAGAGCGGCAAGACTGGTGGCGTCAGAAGTCGATGCCGGTCATAAGGTGGCGGTGGTGGTTTCGGCCATGGCCGGCAAGACCAATGAGCTGGTGGCATGGGCCGATGGCGCGGGTCAGCCGACAGGCCGCGCGGCTGAGATTAGCAGCCATTCCGATGATGAATATGATGTGATCGTGGCGTCGGGTGAGCAGGTAACTGCCGGTCTGCTGGCCATGACCCTGCGCAATCTCGGCTATCCGGCACGGTCCATGATGGGCTGGCAGGTGCCTATCCGCACATCTATGGTACATGCCAAGGCGCGCATTGCGGACTTTCCGGCCGATAATCTGATTGAGGCGCTCGATTCCGGCCAGATCGTCATTGTTCCGGGCTTTCAGGGCGTTAATGACGAAGGCCGTATTACGACCTTGGGGCGTGGCGGCTCGGACACCTCGGCTGTGGCTGTGGCGATTGCCGCCGAAGCTATCCGTTGCGACATCTATACGGATGTTGACGGCGTTTATACCACCGACCCGCGGATCGAAGCCAAGGCAAAACGCCTGAATAAGGTCAGTTTTGAAGAAATGCTGGAAATGGCGTCTTTGGGCGCCAAGGTCTTGCAGACCCGCTCGGTTGAGCTGGCCATGGCCTATCGCATGCCGGTGCGTGTGCTATCCTCCTTTGTGGAGCCCGGCGACAATAAGGCTAATGATAATTTAGGCACCCTGGTGTGCGACGAGGAAGAAATCGTGGAAAAACATATCGTTTCCGGCGTGGCCTACAGCCGTGATGAGGCCAAGATCACCCTTTTGGGCCTGCCCAATAAGATCGGCGTCTCTGCGGCCGTCTTTTCCAAGCTGGCGGCTGCCGATATCAATGTTGATATGATCGTCCAGTCGGAAAAGCGTACCGGCGACTATGCCAACCAGCTTTTCACCGTGTCGCGCCGCGAAGCGCAACGTGCGGCGGCGATCATGAATGACGCCAAGGCTGAAATCGGCTTTGACGCTTTGATGGTGGACGAAGGCGTCTCCAAAATCTCGATTGTCGGCGTGGGTATGCGTTCACATACCGGCGTGGCGGAGACCATGTTCCGCGCCCTGTCGGAT
>JBAWDM010000140.1:0-1873 GCA_049590735.1 Asticcacaulis sp.
GGTTGAGAGAATATCCGGAGAAGACTATGAATCTATCACGCTGGTTTGCCCGTTTTGTCATGAGTATAGGCCTGGCGGGGCTTGCCTTAAATCTAACCGCTTGTGACAAGCCAGAAGCGCCCAAAGATATTCAGGCAGGCAGTGAGTCCTCATTGGTGTCCGGACAGGCTGAAGCTCTGGCATCAGAGCAGGCCGCGAATTCAGCTTCAAACGCGCCGGAGCCGCCCAAAGTGGCCACACGCGCAGGGCTTTGGCAATTGACCCAGACCCTGCCGCAAATGGAGGCGACTTCGGTTCGGCGCATCTGTGTGAATGAAGCACAGGGTAAAAGTCTGGCCATTATCGGGCAGGATTTGCTGGATAAGTCCGTCATGCGTGATCTGACCTGTTCAGCGCGTCAGGTTACCCGCCATAAGGACAGTGCCGATATTGATACGGTCTGCATGGTCAATGATACGACCCTGACTTCGCATATCCATGTGGATATTATTGGCAATGAGGCTTTCCACCAGACCGTCGAAACGCGTTATGAGCCCGCTTTTGCCGGGCACGGCCAACAGGTCACAATTACTGATGGCAAGCGTTTAGGGGATTGCCCCAGTGACATGAAAAGCGGAGACTATATCAACGCAGATGGTGTGCGACTAAAGGCCGGTACTGTGCTGGCCAAGTTTAACTAATATAAGAAAGACAGGCTATGCGGGGAATAAGGCTATTGGGCGTGCTGGCCCTCATTTTGAGTTGCGGAGCGGTACAGGCGCAGGATTTTAAGCCGCAAAAGCTGGTGATGAAGGCGCTGCCCGTACCGACGGGGCCTAAGGTTGCCTTGTTTAATGGTAAGGACCTTGATGACTGGACCGGCTGGCTAGGCTATGCCGATCCGGGCCAAACCTATCTGGCTAAACATGATGATCCCATTGGCCTGGGCGGCAAGGGCACGACCTTTACGGTGGTGACAGAAGATGGCGCACCCGCGCTTAAGGTCAGTGGCCCCACCTGGGGCAGTCTGGTGCGCGATGGTGACTTTAGTAATTATCATCTCCGTCTGGAATACAAATGGAGCGGCAAGCGGTTTGCGCCGCGCCTGAATAAGCCTGAGAATAACGGGCTTTTGTATCATACACATGGCACACCGGGCGCGGTCTGGGGCACATGGTCGCGCGCCGTGGAATTCGAGATCATGACGGGCTCGGTGGGTATGGCTGTGCCGGTCGGCAATGGTCTGGAAATCAATTCCAGTGTTGCCAATGATCCGACGATACTCGATCCGAAACAGCGGTTTATGGTGGGCGCACCTCAGGGCAAGGCCGTGGGTAATACCGCCCTGTGGAATATTGAAAACGCCAGCAATGCCGATAAGCCTGTGGGTGAATGGAACACGCTTGATCTTTATGTTTTCGCCAACCACGCGGTGCATGTCGTCAATGGTGTGCCGGTCATGGAGGTTTGGGGTATTTGCGACCGGGCGGTGGAAAAGGGCGTCTGTGAGCCGCTAATTCACGGCGCTATTCAATTGCAGTCGGAAGGGGCTGAAACCTTTTTCCGCAACATCACGATTGAGCCGATCAACAGCCTGCCTGTGATTGAGGTCAGGCCTTAACTCGCTATTTTTTTGAAAGGATTTACAATGACCCAATCTATTGAGGCTATCTATACAGCCCACGCCCATGCCACAGGTGGCCGCGCCGGCAAGACAGCCAGCGGCAATCTTGATTTGCAATTGTCAGTGCCAAAAGAGATGGGTGGCCCGGGTGGCGATGGCGCCAATCCGGAGCAGCTTTTTGCCATGGGTTATGCGGCCTGCTTTATCGGTGCCATGCAGTTTGTCGGCAACCGTGACAAGATCAAGGTGCCGGCCGATGCCAGCATAGAC
>JBAWDM010000141.1:0-4492 GCA_049590735.1 Asticcacaulis sp.
CGCGCTGTCGATCTGATCGCGGAAAAACGCGCCGGTGGCGGACGTGGTGGTAGGGGCACGGCGGCGGCACCGTTGCGCGAACTTGGCACTTTTGGCGAAGGCGGCGACAAGATTTCCGTCATGGCCGGTCGTTACGGCCCCTATGTTAAATGCGGCAAGGTCAACGCCACATTGCCCAAAGAGGTGACGCCTGAATCGGTGACGCTGGAACAGGCGATTGAACTGATCACCGCCAAGGGCGGCGCGGCTAAAAAACCCGCCAAAAAGGCTGCAGCCAAGAAGCCCGCCGCGAAAAAAGCACCCGCTAAGAAACCAGCGGCTAAAAAAACCGCGACCAAGACGACAGCTGCTAAAAAACCAGCCGCAAAAAAGGCACCCACCAAGAAGGCTGATACGACCGTCTAAATCACCTCCCCTGCGACAGCGGGGGAGGTGTCAGCGCGAGACCCGAAGGGTCGGTGTCGCTGACGGAGGGGGCGAATTAAAAATCATGAGGCTTTCCGAAACGTCAGATTGATCCGTTTTGCGCCTATCTCATGGCTGCCGGCTTTGAGCGCCAGCACGCCATGATAGGCCTTACGCAAGGGCCCGCCCCATACGGCCACGTCGCCATGCCGCAGTAAAATTCGCTCGACCGGATCGCTGCGTTTCAGTCCGCCAAACTGAAATACGCAGGGCAGCCCCAGCGACACAGATACTACGGGGGCCGCGCTGTCGGCTTCGTTGCGATCCTGATGCAGGCCCATCTTCGCGCCGACCTCATAACGGTTGATCAGGCAGCTATCGGGGAGAAAACCATCAAAGCCCGCCGTTTGCGCGGCCCTCACCGCCATATCTTGCAAAATATCCGGAATGTCCGGCCACGGTTTGCCACTTAAGGGATCAAGGGGCGCATAGCGATAACCTTGCGCATCCGTCACCCAACCAGCCGCCCCGCAACTGGTCATGGCCACCGACATAGTGCCACCACCGGGCACCTGCATATGGCGAAACGGTGCGTCACGCGACACCGAATCCACTGCTGCCAAAACCTCGGCCGCCGCGCCTAAAGCCAAACCACGTAACACCGCCAGACCCTCCCGGCGGATATCGGGCAGGTCAAATAGCTCAGCCTGACTCATGGTTTTGGGTCATGGTTTTGCGCTTCTTTGAGCAATAAGGCCCGTTTGCGGTCGACGCCCCAGCGATATCCGGATAATCCCCCATCCGTTCGCACGACACGGTGGCACGGAATAACCACGGCCAGCGCATTGGCCGCACACGCGCCTGCCACCGCCCGCACAGCCTTGGGGGCACTCATGAGCGCGGCGATCTCAGCATAGCTGCGGGTCTGGCCGGCCGGAATGGCCTGCAAAACCTGCCAGACGCGCTGCTGAAAGGCCGTGCCACGAATATCAAGCGGCAAATCCAGCCCTTTTGCGGGCACATCGACAAAGCCCACCACCTGCGCCACCACAGCCTCAAATCCGGCATCACCACCGATCAGTTGCGCCTGCGGAAAACGATCCTGAAGGTCGCGCACCAAAGATTCCGGATCGTCGCCCATCGTAATGGCGCATACCCCTTTGTCACTTTGCGCTACCAATATGGCCCCCAGCGAAGATTGCCCCAGCGCAAAATGGATGACCTCACCTGCCCCGCCTTTGCGATAACGGGTGGGCGTCATGCCTAATATGGCGTTTGAGCGTTCATAAAAGCGGCCATTGGAACCAAAACCTGCCGCATACAGAGCATCGGTGACGCTCTGCCCGCTCTGCAAACCGCCGCGCGCACGCGCCGCCCGACAGGCATCGGCATAGGCCTTGGGTGTCAGGCCCGTGGCGGCCTTGAAGGTACGATGAAAATGATGCGGGCTAAGGCCCGACGCCTTGGCCAGCCCCTCAAGCAACGGCGGAGCCTCTGATTGTTCGATCAGACGGCAGGCCTCTGCAATTATCTTGCCCTTTTCGGCGGCCTTGCCTTCACCTTCCGGATCACAGCGCAGACAGGCGCGAAAACCCGCCGTCTCGGCTGTTTCAGACGTATCAAAAAACACGACATTTTCGCGTTTGGGCAAACGTGACGGACAATCCGGCCGGCAATAGATGCCCGTCGTGGAAACGCCATAGACAAAGCCATCCCCTTTACGGCTAAGCAAGGCCTGCCAGCGCGAATCAGCTTCGCTGCTTGGCGTAAAGGATATGTTGGTGTCCGGCATGGTGTGTTCCTGAGCTTAGACGACGGTAATCCGTCTGGTCTTGGCTGTAAACCGCAAGTCGTAAGGCCGCACTCCGGCTCTTGCGGTCAAATTTCTTTTTATCCGGTGGCCTGTTTATCCAACGCCGCATAAAGCATCATGGCTGCCGCCCAGCCCGCGACCAGCCACAGGCTATTTAAGCCCAAATGATGATATAAAACAGCGCCAACCCCGCCACCGCAAACCAAACCCAGCCACAACAAAAGATAGGGCGCCCAGTCAAAGGCAGGGCCACCACGCATAGTCTGGGCCAGTTTTTGCCCCACCTTCACCAATGTGCCGGTCATATAGGTCAGCCCTACCACCACATCGCCATCGCGTTGAAACACGGCATTTTCCGCGCCCATAGCCAGGGTCATCAGAATAACAGTGACTATCGGCCATCCCAGGGCAAAAGACAGGGCCGCCCCCGCCAGCATCAGGGTAACCAGACCCAGTACACGAACCGCATGCTGCTCCACCCGTCCGGCGTAGCCGATCAGCGTACCGGACAGGGTGCCTAGAACAAACAGCGCTAAAATTCCGGCAAATTGCAACCCGCGCAGCCATTGCCCATCAACCAGCCCCACCATCATCTGGGTGGAATTACCGCTCATGAAGGAAATGAAAAAACCGCCAAGATGCAAAAAGCCGATTGCGTCAACACAGCCGGCCATAGACGCCAGACAGATGGCCAATCCAATTGCACGTCTGTTTAATCGCTTCATACCGGCATAGTGTTTAACCCTGCCGGTTACAGGCCGCATCTTCAATGCGGCGCAAAAGACGCATCAGTGTGTCGATTTCATTTGGAGAAAACCCATCCAGTATATGACTTTCGCAGGCAATCGCTGTCGGAGCCACGGCGTCAAACAGGCGCTCACCCTCGTCGGTTAAAATCAGATGATGGGAACGGCCGTCATGTTCATGCGGCGCGCGTGTAATTAACCGGCGCTTAGCGAGGCTTTGGGCGGCCCGTGAAACGGTCACCTTATCCATACCCGCACGTTTAACCAAAGCCTGCTGTGTTGACGGGCCATCTTCCTGCAAGACCATGATCAAACGCCACTCCGGAATCTTCAGACCGTAGCGATCCTCATAGAGTGTCGCCGTCAGATTACATACGGCCGCCGAGGCCACAGCCAGCCTGTAAGGCACATGCTCATTTAAAAGCAACGCCCTGGTCCTTTCAAGCGTATCTAGAGACATAGATTTAAACCCTGTATTTTTTTTATACCTGTAAGATGCCCTTGCAAAGGCACAATTACAAATCAGTTCTTTTCACGATTTAGTCCAATACAGCTAATGCACAGACTTTATAACCTGTGCCTGTTGATAAGCCCCTAATAAATGGCAGATTTTTATTGTCTCATCAGGCGACAAGGGACGCAAGGCCTGATATGGCAATAGGTCTGTTCATCTAAGGAGCTTACGTGCTGCGTCGATTATATAACTGGCTGCTTGAACTGGCCGGCACACGCCATGCCGAAAAAATACTGGCTCTCGTCTCCTTTGCTGAGGCCTCCTTCTTCCCCGTTCCCCCCGATGTCATGCTGGCGCCCATGGTGCTGGCGCGACGCGAAAAGGCCTGGCGTTATGCCCTGATCTGCTCCGTGGCCTCTGTGGTCGGTGGTTTTTTCGGCTATTTCATCGGCTTTCACCTACAGGACCTGGGGCTGAAGATTATGCAGTTTTTCGGCCATAAAGAAGGGCTGGAACATTATCGCGACTGGTTTGGAAATTACGGATTCTGGTTCATTATCGGTAAGGGCTTCACGCCTATTCCGTTCAAGATTGTCACCATTGCCGCCGGTCTGGCCAATTTCAATCTGGGTCTGTTTTTTGCCGCCACCGCCCTGACCCGTTCAGCCCGGTTCTTTCTGGTCGCCTTTCTGGTGCGCCGTTTTGGCCCGGAAATAACAGAACTGATGGAGAAGCGATTCTATCTGGTGGGCACTATTGTTATAGGTCTGGCCGTGCTAGGCATTATTGCCATTAAACTTCTGCCCCATTCATGATCATGTCCGCTCCCAAATCGCATCAACTTGGCAAGAAGCTTCTTCTGGCCTTTAGCCGCTGGTGGAGCATCACGGCCCTGTTCGCCTCCCTGCTGGTTTTGGCTGTGGCCTGGTCGTCGCAGATATTTGGCCACCTCAGCCCCTGTCATCTGTGTCTCAAACAGCGTGACATCTACTGGATCGCTGTCGGCGTATCACTGGTGGCCAGCGTGTGGGCGCTTTTTACCGGCGCCAAAGGGCCACCACGCGTGTTTTCCTT
>JBAWDM010000142.1:0-5574 GCA_049590735.1 Asticcacaulis sp.
GCGCCGATTATCCGTCGCTATGTTGTGGCGGCAGATGGCGGTGTGTCGCAGGGCCAGGACTGGTTCGATTTCATGCCCTATCGCACGACGGAATTTCCGGGCATGCCTGATGGCATAGCGGTTGCCAATGACGGGACATTGTTCGCCACTGGGCCGGGTGGCGTCTATATTATCTCAGCAGATGGCAAGGCCTTAGGCCGCATCTTTACAGGTAGGCCAACCGGAAATTGCTGTTTTGGCGAGGACGGAAAAAGCCTGTTTATCACCGCCGACGATACGCTGTTTAGCGTGCGCACCCTGATGGCTGGTGATGGCTTGGGCGTTTAGGCGCGTCCTTGCGCTGTGCGAACAGCATCACCAAAGGCTGATTTACCCAAAAATTTCAGATGGGTTTCACGGTTGATCTGATTGATATCAGTCTGAGGATGACCGCCTGCGCTCACCATAACGCGTAAGGATTTTGTCTCACGTGAGGCGGCTATAGCAAGGGCGTAAGCGGTGTTCTCAGGCCACGTGCCCGAGTTTGGCCTCGGCGACATAAGCCCAGGGCAGCAGCTTATCGATTTGGCTGTTGGGATGCCCGTTGACGATGCGGGCTATGACGTCTTGCAGGGAGGCCTGCGGTTCAACTTGGCAGAGCTTGCAGGTTTCGATGAGTGACGCGATGGTTGCCCAGTGTTCGGCGTCACCGTCGGATCCCGCGAACAAGGCATTCTTTCTACCGAACGCGATCGGGCGCATGCACATCAGGCCTGATGGTTCTAACGGTTTTTGCGGGGATTGCTCAGTTCGAGAGAGCTCTCATCAACCAGCGCACTGATGAAGGCCGCAAGGCGGCTGTCAAACGCGGCGTCGCCTTTGGACGACCTCCAAGGCTGCGGCCGGAGCAGCAGAAACTTGCGCGGGAACTCCTGAAGCAAGGGCGCTCCATCAGCGAAGTCGCCAGGACATTTAATGTTCATCAGGCGACAATTTACCGCTGTCGCGAGGCAGAATTAACCCTATGACAGTACACCGACCCTACCGTCTACAAAGGCCTAAAGCCGATACGACAAGAGCAGCAATTGGTAATTTCATGACGATGTTCTCAGTTATATAATTTGTGTTGTTTCTAGGTATTTGTTCTAGATTTTGAACGTGTTGATCGAAGCGGGTGGTAGGGTGGCCGCCAGGACACGCCCGCCCATACCAATGCGTATAGGCAAATCATCGGGCTGATCATTTTGAACAATAGCGACTAAGCTGCCATCTGGGTTTTGGAAGGCCAGCGCATTGTCATAGCCCGTCCAGCTAACGGCATCGACGCGGTATGCGCCCGGTTGCACAAAGTGGCAGAGGTGTTTCAACACATAATAGTCGGGTGTGAAGGTATAGGTTTGCGTAACCGGATCAACGACAACGAGGCTGTTTTGCCGCCACCCCCATGTACTGGCGCGGTCTTTGAGCAGGGCAATGTTCCAATAGCTATAGACGCTGACGCCCGCTTCGAAATAGGTCTTCATCAAGGACCAAGTATAGCGTGCATAACGCCAATCATTGCGCCCATCACCACATTCTTGCTCAGTTTGATAAAGTCTGAGCTGCGGATAGTCGCGGCCAAGGAAGGGGGCAGCCCCCTTACCGGCCCATTGCATGCCAATGCCCTTAATGTGGGGTGCCGCCTTGGGGTCAGCATAGATTCTTTCAAAAAGCTGGGGATCCGGGCGCTCAAGCGTGCCTAAGAATATCTCTGTGCCGGTCGAACCAATTGCTTCGCCCAGATGGGGGATGAAACGAGCCAAGGCCTCAGGCGTCCAGACGCAACTAGGGAAGGTTTGGCTGGAGTTGAACTCATTTTGTGGCATAACCATATTGACGGGCAAACCGCGCTTATGGCTCTGGTCGAGAAATTTACGGAAATAAAGCGCGTAGGCTTTGAAATATTTATCGTCCTGAATGAAGCCATTTTGTCTCTCAATCACCACCTGATCGGGCCTTAGCCCATTGGCAGGTTGGCTGGCGGACGACATGGCCTGCGCATAGTGGCCATTGGTTTTCATCCACGTCGGGGGGCTCCATGGCGACCCCCACAGACTGAGGTCTTTGCTATAGGCTTGCGCGGCGTGGATAAAGGGGATCAGGGCTTTTTCGTCGCGCGCCATGTTGAAATGCGCCATAGAAAAATCGCCCGGCGTTTCGTCATAAGAATACCAATCACGCGAAAAATCATTGGCACCCAATGGCATGCGGCAGCGATTGAACTTGCAGCTACCTGCCGGATCAAACAGATCGTAAAGAATGGCCTCACGGTCGTCGGGCTTGAGCGCACTTAGGGCATCCCAACCCAATTCGTTAAAGCAGGCACCAAAGCCTTCGATTTTTTGGCGTGGTTTATCGAGCGTTAGATAGAGGTCGTTGCCGCCGTCTGAAGGCAAGCCTAGGGCGGCGCTTTGGTCAACCCAAGCCGCCCCTTTTCGGGTACTGAACCAGGCGGGGGCTTGCAATGCCGCGGCTTGAGCTTTTGTCGTCATGCCTGCCATTACAGCCACAGACGTAGAGGCGGCCCCCAAGCCATAAATGAACTGCCGACGATCCACAACGCTACCGTATCTGTTCATGGTCTACTCACTTAAAAGTTTCAAAGAAAGCGTGTGAGTTCTTGAGGTCGTTAAACCCGAAAATCCAAGTGGCTTCGGCGGCGTCAGAAAAATCGAAACCACCCGCCTGAATATTGTGGTTATTATAGCCCTTGCCGGTAGCGATATTGGCGGCGTTGGCTGACAGGGCATCCTTCTTAGCTTGCGCCCAAATTGCGCCGGTCACAGGTCGCGCCAAAAGCGCAGCCCAGTCGGCACCATCGGCTGTGTTAAAACCGGGTGTGCCGTTGCCCGTGGCGTTACCGTCTGCAATCTTGTTGTAGTTGGTGTTGGCGCGCACAAAGGCCAGATCTTCAGGCGAAGTCTGGTCTTCGTTCCAATTGCTGTGTTGAACGATATGGATGCGTTTTTGGGTGTCGGTCTTGGGACGTTGGGCCTGAATACGGCGAATGACCGCGGCCGACACATCGGATTGTCCGGCTTCTTGAATCCAGATGTCGCCACCTTTATCCAGCACGGCCATGGCCCTATCAGCGACCGTAATCACCGCCTGAGGGCGTGCCGTCCCGTCGGCATCGGCCCAGTTGTCACCAAAGGCTAGGTTGAACAGGGCAGGGTCTTTGATATAGTCGCCACTCTGGATACCATAGGCGCCGGCAACCGCGATATAGTTCACACAATGCAGGCGTTTATCGGCCAACAGTGTGCCAAGGGCTGCAATACTATGCAGGTCGTCAGGATCAGTCTTGCTGTCGAAATTGGCGATCAGGATATCTTTTGAGGGGTTGAAATGCCCCAGCATGCCTTGCGCCTGACAGGCACCTGCATGTTTGTTTGATGCCATAGTTATTGCCGAAGCCGGAGGTGTGCTACAACCGGCGAAGGCGGCCGATAGAATAAGCGCTGAGGCTAACGACAAAATAGCAGAGGGGCTTTTCATGAGTTTTTCCAAAACAATCTTATGATTGAGCTTCAATCTTGGTCAACACGACGTCATTGGCGTGCATAGGAATGGTATAGTCGGCCTTGCCATCATATCCCACCTTAGGGTCGTCACTGAACGGCCCCGGGTTTGCCGAAGGCCGTTTGTAAAGGTTACGCGGCCATCTCTTCGGTGTCGAGAGCGGCGTAGTACATTTGTTCAGCCTCAGCCGGCTGTATCTTGCCTATAGGCTCAAGAAGCCTTAGGTTATTGAATCAGTCAACCCATTCGAGGTTGGCAAACTCGACGGCTTCAAAATTTCGCCATGGTCATTTGCAGTGGATAACCTCGGCCTTGTAAAGCCCATTGATGGTTTCAGCCAAGGCGTTGTCGTAGGAATCACCGACGCTTCCGACTGATGGTTCGATGCCAGCTTCGGCCAGCCGCTCAGTGTATTTTATAGAAATATACTCCACCTGGGCAAAATAAGCGCTGGCCTTGCGCAATATCTCGTTGGCCTACCGAAATTCTCGGTTCTCTCGCTCCAGTGCCTTCAATCTCTCGGCAAGATCGGTCGGAACGCCCGCGTGCTTCCCGGTATCGACCTCAGTCTTCTTGATCCAGTCGTTCAGAGTGCCTGGCGCACATCCGATCTTCTGAGCCACCGACAAGATGGCTGTCCATCGCGAAGGGTAATCTGCTTCATGTTCGAGAACCATCCGTACAGACCGTACGCGGATTTCAAGGGGAAAATTTGTTCGTCGTTTGTTTGTCATTGTCCCATCACTCAAGAGTTAGGGCCTCCGGCAAACGCGGTGCGGTTCACAGCTCGATCGGCTCATTCCCAAAAACCATCTAGGTTAAGCTCGTTCTAAACTTCGAAGGGCCGGCTTTGCAGCTCGGTCCTTCTGTAACGGTCTATAACATGCTGCGTAATGGCCGCGAGACGTGACATCCACTGTTTTGGTCGAGGTCGGCGCTCCTTCGCTTCGACGACAAGCCGACTCCCATCGAGTGGGATACCGATATTCCGGAGTTGCATGTCCAGCAGGATAAACGGACAAGGGGGGAGGGGGACTGTAGACGAGGACTTTGCCGAAGGAGGAAGATTTCCTTATCGAGCGCACGGCCAAGGAAAAGAGTATAGACCTGGCCAATGATGTCCCGCCCGATGTCGATATCAGTAAAATCTTGACCAGATGTGCCGTTAGATTATGAGGCCCGTCATCGGTTTGGCGCTGGCGGATTCGGGAAAGATATCGCTTGCCAGCCTGTTTTCTGGCGTATCGTACAGCCCGGCCATGAGGCCCTTCATCACGCTGCGTATATCTGTTGTCGGCTTCAAATCCCTGGCTTGATAGAGGTTGGCAGGTTTCAGGCCCGGCCAGTCCGTTATGACGCGACCGCCTTTCACCGCGCCTCCGGTTAGGAAAGCCACCGTTGCCGTGCCGTGATCCGTGCCGCCTGTGCCATTGACAGCGACTGTGCGGCCGAATTCAGTCACGACCAGGATGGCTGTGTCTTTCCAGGCCGAGCCCAGTCCGGTTTCAAACGCGGCCAGGGCATTGTCCAGGCCTTGCAGAAGACGGGCAAGGCGCTGGGTTTCCTGAGCGTGCGTATCCCAGCCTTCAAAGGCGAGCGCGGCAACGCGCGGACCGTCCGGTTCGGCCAGCAGTCTGGCCGCGCCTTGCGCCATGGCCACCATGGTCTGCGGGTCTCCCGGACCGCCATTGGCCGAGACCATGCCCTTGTCGGCGCCGACGATCTTGCCCGTGGCTATGGCTTCGGTCAGGACGCCGGTGAGGAGGGGGTCGGTGGCCTGATAGAGGCCAAGCAGCCGGGGCGGCAAGTCAGCATCGGCCGCTTTCAAGGTCGCGGGTGCCCAGCCGAGCACAGGCATTTGTCCGCGCATGACCAGAGGCGTCACGCCACCCACACCCAGCCCTTTTGTGCTGGCGGCCTGAGCCTGGGGTAAGGCGCTCAGGAAGCGGTTCATCCAGCCGGACTCCGTATGGCCTGGGGCGGTCATGCCGGATTCCAGGACATCCTGACCGTCGAAGTGTGAGCGGTCACGAT
>JBAWDM010000143.1:0-9919 GCA_049590735.1 Asticcacaulis sp.
CTGGGACTTTCCGACCGCTTCGGACGGTCAAGGAACGCTTCAGGAGCGCAGCTTGACCGCAAGGCCTAAATTCCCGTTTTGTTCTCAGATGTCGTACGCCTACGAACAGTTCTTGTCGTCACCCCTATAGTGCATTATAATCCTGTGTCCGTTTTTGTACCTTTGCCCCTACGGACCCATTGTGCAAGTTTATCACCAACGATAAAACGCTAACTTGCCCTTTCAGTAAGCCATCACTTTCGAAATTATTATGTGACGCCGTCAGCGAGAGCGGCATTTACGCTTGGCAACGCCACGGCGCCGAACCAAAGGTGGAGCCTGGATATCAACTATGTGTGAATGGCCGAAGGCTGGCTTATCAATCAGTTGCGGGTGGCATAGAGTTTTAGCCTTTAGTTTTTGTGATGTTTGCCCGTAAGGCGTCGATCATATAGGCGAGCAGACCGCCTGCCACAGCTAGGTTTTTCAAAAACTCTTTCCGCGCCATGATGGCATCTGGCAGGGGCAGGTTCCAGAAGTCGAAATAGAAGATGTTGATGATGAGGGTATAGGCCGCCAAAGCCAACAAGGCTGGCGCAAGGGCAAAACCCGTCAGCAAGGCGGCACTGCCTGCCAGTTCAACGGATGCGGCCATGAATAAAGCTATCTCTGGAAAGGGGATATGGTGCGCGTTAACTTCGCTCACATAACGGGTCCAATGAAGAATCTTGTCGATGGCGCTTTCAAGGAACATGGCAGCCATAAGCAAGCGCACCAGCCATAATTTGTGGTCGAAACGCTCAATGATCTGCGCGGTGAGATCGTTGAGCGACTTGATGGTGAGCTTAAACATGTAAGGCCCCGCCTGTTATAAAGCCCAAACTCATGGCTACGACCAAAAGTGCGCCAATGAGCTTAGGCGGTGCCGGAAGCGGTAGATCGAAATATCGGCAAACAAAGCCAATGAAGAGGCCGAGCAGGAGGCCAAGGGAAATCTGGATCATGATATCTTGCCTTTGTGAGATGGGGGCGGGGGCGGTGTGTCTGAAGATGGCGGCAATCCAGTGGGGCCTGCGCAAAAGCCAGCATTCAATTTTGGCCGTGTGGCGAACCAGCGATCTGTCAAAATCCAACCCATGGTCATGGCAACCACCAACATGGCACCACTGAGGACGGGAGGTGCCGGACTGGGTATGCCGCCGAGGCGACACCCCAATCCGATGCCAAAGCCAAGAACGAGGCCAATGGCGACTTTTAGAGTTTGGGCATTAGGCATGACGTGTCTCCTTAGGGCTGGTGAAGCCCTCACCCCGCCACACATAGAGGCAGATAAGCGCGGCAGGGATCAGGCTGCTGTAATGCAGGGATTTTGCGGCAAAGGCGGCCAACGCACATCCGCCACCGAAAAGTAGGATGAGCCATAATGTGTTGACGCTGGCTGTGGTGGTGGTCGTGCGGTTTAGCTTCATCACCCTATGGGTCAATGACGAAACCGTATTGGTGACAGTGCCGGTCATAACGGTTGTCATGGCACCTGGAATAAAGGGGTGCAGGGCGTTTTGCATACCCATGGCCAGCACCACCATGAGCGTTATGGCAATATCGACCTGTTCAGACCCAAGGAAGGACAAGGCGCTGCCAAGTCCCAGTAAACCGGCCATTAGGCTGAGGATGCGCGATAAGCCCGTGGTCTTGCCCCCTTTGAGGCGTGCCGTTTCTGTGCGGGCATAGATGAAGGTTGCCATGGCCACCGCCACTACAAAGACCGGAAAGGTAAGCAGTTTCAGATAGTCGCGTGCGGTTAAACCCTGCGTTAGGGCGGCGGCAAACAACACGAAGTTGCCCGTCACATGGGCTGAGAAAACCCCCTTCATGTGAACAAAAGTGACCGTGTCGCAATAGCCAGCGAGAAAAGTGAGGAGAAGGCGTGTTTGCGTTTTCATTATGCCCAACATGCGCAGCCAAGCACCCCCCAAAAGTCGCGTAAATTATGGGCAGGTACAGACGATCCATAGGCATTGGCATGGGCATGACCATGCACAGTGCAGGTCTTGTCACAGCCGCAGACGATCTTTGACATAGAGTTTGGGCCCGATGGTGCGGCCTTGCGCTGATAGCCGCCAAAGGTGCGTACTGGCGACCAATCCGGGCTGATGGGCAGGGCAGGCGGCGCTAAGGGATTGAACTCTGCATCGGCGTGCACAATCTTGCCACCAACCACGGTCAGGTTTGAGACAATGTCCTTGATCTCATATTCAGGGATGTCAAACAGATCACGCGACAAGACGCTTAGGTCGGCATATTGCCCGACTTTCAAAGCGCCCTTTTTACCGCTTTCGGACGAGAACCAGCTTGAACCTTCGGTATAAAGCCTAAGCGCCGTTTCGCGGTCAAGGCGGTTACGGGCCGGCGTGATCATAAGACCACCGACCGTCTTGCCGGCGATCAGCCAGTAAAGCCCTATCCAGGGATTATAGCTGGCGACACGGGTGGCATCTGTGCCCATGCCAACATTAAGTCCGGCATCTAACATGGCCTTGACGGGCGGCGTGGCTTCGGCGGCTTTTAAGCCATAACGCGCCACAAAGGCTTCGCCCTGATAGGCCATACGGTGCTGCACGGCTATGCCGCCACCCAAGGCCTTGATGCGATCAATATTGCGCGGGGTAATGGTTTCGGCGTGGTCAATTATCCAGTTCAGGCCCGCAAAGGGTATTTCGGCATTGACCCGTTCAAACACATCCAGAAAACGTGAAATGGACTCGTCATAAGTGCCGTGGATACGGAACGGCCAACGGTTTTCCACCAGATGCTTGGTGACGGCATATAGCTCATCTTCTAAGGTGGGGGATAGATCGGGGCGCGGTTCGCGGAAATCCTCGAAATCGGCGGCAGAAAAAACGAGCATTTCACCGGCACCATTGTGGCGGTACATGCCCTTAGTCTCAGCATCGCCCTGACCGGGTTTGACAAGCTTTGTCCATGTCTGGAAATCTTCCAGTTCGCGGCCCTTGTTCTGGGTGAACAGATTATAGGCAATGCGCACCGTCAGTTGGTCCTTTTGGGCCAAGGTGCCGATGGTGTCGTAATCTTCTGGGTAGTTCTGAAAACCGCCACCCGCATCAATCACCGAGGTAACCCCCAACCGGTTCAGTTCTTTCATGAAATGTCGTGTCGAGACGATTTGATCGGCAGGCGACAGTTTTGGGCCCTTGGCCAGTGTCGCATAGAGGATGAGCGCATTGGGCTTGGCGATCAAAAGGCCTGTGGGATTGCCTGCGGCATCGCGTTGAATCTCACCACCTGGCGGATTTGGCGTGTCCTTGTCATAGCCCACAGCCCGTAAGGCGGCGCGATTAAGTAGGGCACGATCATAGAGGTGTAGGATGAAAACCGGCGTATCAGGCGCTAGGGCGTTAATTTCATCGAGAGTCGGCAGGCGCTTTTCAGCAAATTGATGCTCGGTAAAGCCGCCCACTACGCGTACCCATTGCGGGGCAGGTGTCACAGCGACCTGAGCGCGCAACATATCGAGCGCATCTGCGACACTGGTCACGCCATCCCAGCGCAGTTCCAAGAGATAGTTCAAACCGCCACGGATCAGGTGGGTGTGGCTGTCATTGAGGCCAGGAATAACGCGCTTGCCTTTGAGATTTATCTGCTTTGTCGATGGCCCTGTTAGCTTCATGACCTCAGCATCATCGGACACCGCCATTAGTACGCCGTCTTTAATGGCGACGGCCGTGGCGCGGGGATTGGCGGGGTCAAGCGTTGTTAGCTTGCCATTATACAGGATGAGGTCAGGGGTCATGGTCGGAGCTTTCATGAGGGCGGGAGAGATTGAGAAAAAAGGGGCCTCCGATGACGACCAAGTGGCAAGGTCTGGTCATCAGAGGCTGGAGGAGGTGATTATTTGACAACCTGATGGGGGAAGGCGCCGCGTTGTGGGGCCTTGTGAACCATGGTGTAGGCGTAATCGATGCCCATGCCATAGGCACCGAAATGTTCGCGGACAATGTCCATAACGCCGTCATAGGTGCCGCGATTGGCCCAGTCGCGTTGCAGTTCCAACAACACAGTGATGGTCGTTGTCGAACGGGCGCCGGCCTGTTCCATACGACGCACAGCATTGTCATGTGCTTCGACAGATGTGCCGCCCGAAGCATCAGTGACGATATAGACTTCGTAACCTTCTTCGAGGGCCGAGAGGACGGGGAATAACAGGCAGGCCTCAGTCCATAGGGCGCACATCACCAGTTTCTTTTTGCCCGAAGCCTTGATGGCAGCCACCAGCGCTTCTGAATCCCACGAATTCATCGATGAGCGTTCAATAGGAACCTGTTGCACCACATCAAGCAGTTCAGGCCAGATATAACCGGAGAAGCTTTCCGTCTCGACGCCGGTCAGCAGGATAGGCGCGCCAAATAGTTTGGCGGTTTTGGCCAGAGCAATCGTATTGTTTTTCAGGGTTTGACGCTCGATGCTGGCGACACCGAAGGCCATTTGAGGTTGATGGTCGATGAAGATAAAAAGCGTGTCATCTGGGTGGATCAGGGCTTTGGAGACATAGGTCATGATAGGTTCTTTCTAAGGTACAGGTTCGCTGACGCTGGTTATGAGACGGCAGCATTTGAACGGGTAAAAATGAGGGGGAGTTAGGCTATAAGGCCTTACGCTTCGTACAGGTGGGCTTCGATGAACCACAATTGCTTGTCGTTATCGCGTGACACCTGCGTAAACAGGTCGGACGTATCGGCATCGCTGTCTGCCGAAGCTGTTATGTCGGCGCGTAGTAGTTTGCCGAATTGCCCCAAAGCTGCGGCTACGGCCTTAAGGTGAGCCTCGCCACCAATGGCGGCCAGCGGATATTCATAGAGGTTTGAGGCCTTGGCTGTGGTCTGGATACGGCCATCAGCAACGCCGCCTAGGGTGGTGATGCGTTCGGCCAGCGTATCCACGAACTCTTCGATATTGCCGTGGATCTTGTCAAACAACTCATGCAGCTGGAAGAAATCACGGCCTTTGACGTTCCAATGGGCCTGTTTCAACTGAGCTTCTAGATCGAGGGCATCTGACAGGCGCGCCTGTAAAAGGGCAATGGAGGTTTTGCGGATATGGTCTGGGATATCAAGACGCGACGTATAGGTCATGGTCTGATCTTTCTTTGGTGGATGAAAAAAGTGAGGCTTACGGGTCGCATCTGATGCACATACGGCCCGTAAGTTTTGGCGGCTGACTAGGCTTTGATGAAGGCCAGAAGATCAGGATTGATAACGTCCGCATGGGTGGTCAACATGCCGTGAGGATAGCCGGGATAGACCTTTAGCGTGCCGTTTTTGACCAGTTTGATGGCTTCTAAGGCTGAGGCCTTGATCGGTACAATCTGGTCGTCTTCGCCGTGTATGATGAGCACGGGCACGTTGATGGCTTTGAGATCGGCGCTTTGGTCAGTCTCTGAAAAGGCCTTGATGCCTTCGTAATGGGCCTTGGCGCTGCCCATCATGCCCTGACGCCACCAATTATCGACCACACCCTCAATCGGCTTTACGCCAGCACGGTTGAAGCCGTAAAAAGGGATCGGTAAGTCCTTATAGAACTGGGTGCGGTTGGTGACTGTCTGTTGGCGCAAACCGTCGAAAACATCGATCGGCAGACCCAAGGGGAAGGCGGCAGTTTTCAACATGATAGGGGTAATGGCACTGACTAGAACAGCCTTGGCAACGCGGCCAAAGCCGCCATATTGCGCCACATAGCGGGCCACTTCGCCGCCGCCGGTCGAGTGACCGATATGGATGGCATTTTTCAGATCAAGGGCGACAGCGACAGCATGGGCATCGGCCGCATAGGTGTCCATATTGTGGCCTTCGCTGACCTGAGTAGAGCGGCCGTGGCCACGGCGATCATGGGCGACAACCCGATAGCCCTTATCGAGGAAATAAAGCATCTGGGTGTCCCAATCATCGGATGACAAAGGCCAGCCGTGGTGGAAAACGATGGGTTGGGCGGTCTTGGGGCCCCAATCCTTGTAATAGAGTTGTGTGCCGTCGCTTGTGGTGACAAAGGTTTCATTGTGCATGGGGGTCGCTCCGTTGGTGGGATGAGTAGGGGGTGGGGTTTTATGAGCTGTGGCGGCCTTAGCCGCGTGGGCTAGGCCCATGGCCGTGGCGGCCATTAAGGTGCCGCTTCCGAATAAAAAATTACGGCGTTGGGTTTGAAGTGTCAGAGACATGGGGGTTCCTTTCGGCAAACAACGGTCGCGCCGAGGCTTACAGGGTGAGCAAAAGTGGATGAGTGCAGATGTTAGAAAAGCTACAAGATCAGGGGGCGAACTGTTCCCTGAGAGCCTGAACCGTGAGGGTCAGGGCAGTTTGGGTCGGCGGGGAGTCGATCAAAGGCTGTAGCCAGCCAAAGCTGTGGATTGAGCCCATAACCGTCACAGCGGTCACGTCCTGTTCAAGGTCATAAAGACGATGCGTAAAGGCCAGGGCGTCGGGTAGGAAGGGGTCGGATTCCGCCAGGACAAACAAAAGGGTTGGCAAAAGACTAAGCTGTGCCGCAGGCATGAGGGCCACTTCGCTCAGTTCGGGTGTCCATAAAACCAAAGCTACCAGACAGAACATATAGCGCAGTCGGCCAATAGATAGGCGGATGATAAAGACTGAAGCGGGGCCATCGGCCACCAAAGCGGCCTGAAGATGGGCGGTTGGCCATCGTGCACGCAGGGCTTCAAAAAGAGTCAGACAGCGCGCTTCAAGCACGTCGGCATTTAGCTGCGGCCTAATAGCTATAAAGACTAGCGTTGAATGGGTCTGACGTGCCAACCGCAAAGCGACATGGCCATGGGTGCGCCAACCGGACAGATTGCCTTCGGGCACATAGGCGAAAATCATCAGCCGGTGTTGTGTGTCATCATGCGTCAGGATGATGCGATCATCGGCCTCTAGGCCCGGAAAATCTAAAACCTGTTCACGGGCCAGCACTTGTGGTTCAGCACCTTCAAGCAGGGCATCGCGGCGGGTAGGGGTCTGGGTTGTCTCATGCAGGCGGTCAAGAAAGCATTGTACGCTAGGGTCCAGACGGGGCATGTCTGTCCCGCGTTCAAGCTTTAGCAAGGCAACAGTTGAGTGGGTCATCGGGTTGGGTCCAGTGTCGGCCACAGTGTGCGGCTTTCGATGGACTCAAACTATCAAACCGTTGCGCAAGGTTCGAGTTAAGCGTTGTGAAGCGTTGTTAAGCGACCCAAGGCGCTGACTTCACACCGGCTTTTTCCGCCGACACCCCAGCCACAAGAAACATTTCGCGTTGCATGACACTGCTCATTTCAGGGACATGGCCAACACCATCAACGGCAAGCCCGTAGCCATCCGCAAATACACCCCAGTGCCTTAAACCGTGCCGGTCGGCTTCGCGGCGGACATCCTCAATCCATTGACGTGCCAACTCTTTTTCACCGCAGGCAATGGCGATTGGAATGACACCAATGCTGAGGCCATAACAGATGGACAGGGCATGGTCGATTTCAAGCGCACATGTTGCGCACATACGGGCGATCTCCATGGCTTCTTGGGCGTGACCTAGGCTGTATTTCAGGCGCGACAAAAGTGCCAAGGCGGCGGCCATACCATCCACCTGCGCATGATTGGCGTGGTTGGCGCGCACGGGCTGATTGTCACGCGCCATAACCGCTTCTAGAAGCCTGAGCGATTCATCGTGCTGTCCGGCAAAATGTAGGCTCAGTGACTGCATATGGTCTGAGGTTTGGCGATTGTGCAAATCAGCCTGAGCGCCAATTTCAGCATCGAAACTGCGGGCCACCGCATAGCTTTCCTTATAGGCACCCGCAAGAATAAGCTGGGCCCAACTGCCCCATATGGCCCTTATCTCTAGCGGCTTATCCGCAATCTTGATGGCAATAGCGCGAGACTGTTCAAACGCCCACGCCATTTTGGGTACAGGGCCACGCACATGCCAAAGCGCATGCCCATAGGCCGCTAAAAGCTCGGCACCATTGGCGTCATTAAGGGGACAATCATCGCTTTCAATAAAGTTCTCAGCATAGGTAATAAAGGTCTGCGGCATCGACAAATGGAACCATAGCGGCGCGCTGGCGACCAATAGGCGTTCACCAAGCGAACGATCGCCGCCTTCATGAGCGCTCCATACCAAGGCCGAACGTACATCATTTATGTAGCGGCTGTTTCGATCCAGCCACTCACGGGCGGCATGGCCTTCCCACGCATCCTGACTATTGTCGAAGAGACTAAGGATATACAGGCAGTGGTGGCGATAGGCGGGTTGTGAATCCACCCGCCTATTCATCTGGTCTAAGCCATATTCTCGCGTTGTTTCCAACAATCGATAGGTCAGGCCTGTATCGGCGCGATCAGCAATCAGCAATGACTTAGCCACCAGATCGGATATGGCGTCGATGGCGCAGCCTGTTGTTTGTCCAGCGCCAGTTGCCACGGCCAAGGCCCCTTCGCGGGAAAAGCGCGTACGGAAAACAGACAAGCGTGTCAATACATCCTGACTTTGGGGATCAAGCAGATTAAAGCTCCAATCCAGCGTAGCCCGCAGGGTTTTATGGCGGGGCAGGGCTGTGCGACGGCCTCTGTTGAGAAGTTCAAATCGGCTTGTCAAACTTTCAAGAATAGTCTCAGGCTCATGCGTATCAATACGCGCCGCCGCCAGTTCGATGGCCAAGGGCATGCCATCTAATTGACGACATATGTCCTGAACAGCCGAGATATTGGCTTCGGTTAGGGCAAAATCGGCACAGATGGCACGTGCGCGCGTTTCAAACAGTTCCAAAGCGGCATAGCCACGCGCAGTGACAATATTCAGCACCTCATCTTGATCTGGAAATGCCAGAGGTTCCAGTCGGTGCACCCATTCGCCTTGGACACGCAGGGGTTCACGGCTTGTGGCGATCAGAGAGAGTTGGGGGATTTCTGCAAATAGAAGTTCTGCAAGCGGCGCTATGTGATCGAGTACATGTTCGCAATTATCTAGCAGAAGGGTGACGGGCATGGCCCTCAGCGCCGAAATAATGGTCGTTTTTATATCTAAGGCTGCGGCCGGTAAGCCCAAGGCTCCGGCAATGACTTCCGACACCAATGCTGAATTGGTCACGGGGGCAAAATCGACAAAAATGACCGTTTTTTCACCCATATCCTTTAGGTAACGACACACTTCGAGAGCGACGGTTGTTTTGCCCATCCCACCTGGGCCTGAAATTGTGATAAAGCGGTTGGCTTCAAGCGCCGTCAATAGCCCATCAATCGTATGTTGTCGCCCCAGTATAGGCCCAATCCGACCGGGCAGATGGCTGACCAGACCTATGTCAAAAGAAGGCTGTGGAACGGTGGCGGCCTCTCGCTCGATACGAGCCGCGAGACGATAACCGCGTCCGGCTTCGTTGACGATAAGCTCATTGGTTGCGCCCGCTTCATTTAGCCCTTTGCGTAGGGTGGACAGATGAACACGCAGCGCACTTTCTTCGACAATTTGCGTTCCCCAAACCGCCCGAACCAACTCTTCATTGGGCAAAACGCGCCCTTCGGCGACGATAAGAGCGTCGAGTAGGGCCGTGGCACGGCCCCTGAGTTTAACGGGCGCGCCCTTAACCGATAGCCGCTTTTGATTTGGGCAATAGGTAAAGATATCGAATTTATAAAGCTGATCGCTCACGACAAAGATGGTCCTTATGAATTGGTAATGGATCACCTCAAATTGCCTGAGGTCTTTTGAAAATTTTTGTTAGGTTCAGCTAGTAGGCAGGGTCGTCTAGGCTTGTCGGTACAATCTAATGAGATGCTGTTGATTATCACTCTAAACTGACCCAGGTTTCTCACTGAGAACTGACCCGCCTAAAAAGGTATAATCCTATGGGTCGGGGTTTGGTCAAGTCACAGTTTTTTCCTTCCTTGATTTTGCAGCG
>JBAWDM010000144.1:0-10473 GCA_049590735.1 Asticcacaulis sp.
CCATAGAGCCATGCGGTTGCGGCGCGACCTCATCCAGCGATGTCCAGTTTTGCATATCCGGTAATTGCGCCCGCAAATGATCGCGTGCATCCTCCAGAGAATAGGCCTCAATGCGCCGTGTCGGATCATAATGGCGCTCAATCTCACGACGGCGCTGGGTGACATAGGCGCTCATCAGGTCAAACACATTGGCCTCGATGCGCGATGACGGGATAATCAGCCGCGCCTCAGGATCACCGCGCGCAAAGACATCGCGCTTAAGCTGGGGACGTGACGTCAGGGCCTCGACGGCCTTGCGCATAGATTCCAGCTTTTTCAACCGAAAGGCCAGGGCCTGCGCCAGTTCTTCGGGCTGGGGTTCATCGCTGGGCTTGCGCTCAGCCGTTGGCAGCAGCAGGCGCGATTTCAGATAGGCCAGCCACGAGGCCATGACCAGATAATCCGCCGCCAAGGCAAAGCGCAAACGCCGTGCTTCCTGAATAAAATCCAGATATTGTTCCGCTAGCCGGGTAATGGAAATCCTGAGCAGGTCGACCTTTTGCGACCGTGCTAAGGCTAAAAGCACATGCAAGGGCCCTTCATAGCCATCCAGATCAAGCACCAAAGCGTCCTCACCGCTCAGGTCTTCGGCAATGTCAGGCCCCGGCCCGTCAAAATCCAGTCGCCTTTGCAGGAGGTCGTTTTCAAAACCTGTCGATTTGCCGTCCTGTGTCATGAGCGGCCTATCATGACGGCACGCTGACCGGATGCCCCTCTGTCGGGTCAGCGTGAATGTCGGCGGCAACATCCAGCCCCAGCAGGCTCTCAAAACGGGCCCGCTCTGCCGCGACATCAAGCGGTTCAGTAATTTTCAAAATACGCTGCATGGCCACCTGAACACGGCGTAAGGCGTGGCCCTTTAGCTTAGGCGTTTGGGCAACCACCTCTTCCATCTGGGTCATGTCACCATTACAATGCAAAAGCACATCGCAACCGGCCCGAACCGACGCTCTGGCCCGTTTGGCCAGCGTGCCCGACAGGGCGTTCATAGACAGATCATCGCAGATCAGAACGCCGTCATAGCCCAAAACCTCCCGCACCATTTTCAGGCATTTGCGTGAGGTGGTGGCCGGATGGCGTTTGTCAATGGCACTATAGAGGACATGCGCCGTCATCGCCAAAGGCATGTCGGCATTGACCTGAAACGGATAAAAATCCGTCTGAATCAACGCATCCAGCGGCGTATCCACGCGGGGCAAATCTGTGTGCGAATCGGCCCCTGCCCGTCCATGACCTGGCATATGCTTGATCACCGGGAGGACACCCCCTGCCAGCAGGCCTTCGCAAGCCGCGCGGCCTATCACGGCCACATCCTGCGGAGTTTTGCCATAGGCGCGATCCCCGATAATATCGTGAGCACCCGGTTGCGGCACATCCAGCACCGGCGCGCAATCGACATTGATCCCCAGTTCATGCAGATCATGCGCCATCAAACGCGCCCCCAGACGCACGCATTCGCGTTGCATGTGGATATCGGGCATACGCTCTGCAAAGCGTGAGGCCGCCGGATAGTCCGGCCAATGCGGCGGTCGCAAGCGGCGCACGCGGCCGCCTTCCTGATCAATCAGAATAAGCGCCTCATGCCTGAGCAAAGCTTTGAGGGCCGTCACTAAAGCCCCGACCTGCTCAGGTGTATCAATATTGCGGCGAAACAGGATAAAGCCAAGCGGCTGGGTTTTGCGAAAAAACGCCGCTTCGTCGGGTGTCAGAACAAGCCCTGACAGGCCGAGGATACACGCTTTAATCGCTTTGGCCGCAAGGGCTCTGGCCATGACCGCTCCTGTTTATTTGATAAGGCAATCACGACCGGCCGCCTTAAGCGCCGAACAGAAGTTTTTCGCCTTTTCTGCGCTCATGCCGGTAAAGGCCGTGCGATAAAATGTGCCATTGGCCGTTGTAACCTTTTCGACCCGTTTGCCGGCACCACCGACGAACAGCCCATAGCTGGAGGCGACTTTGGCATATTCGCTATTGGCAATCTCCGGTGTCGCATAGGCTCCGATCTGAACAGATGCTGAGCCTGTCGCTGCCGCAGGCGCGGCTGTCGCCGGTTTGGCCGGGGCTGTCACCTGAGGCGTGGCCGGGCTCTTTGAGGCTGCGGATGCAGATGATGACGATGCGACAGAGACGCCCTGCGGGGCAGCAGCAGGAGCGATGGCGCTATTGCCTGCCTGTGACGGCAAGGGGCCGGTTATGGGCGCAACAGGCGCAGGCGCCACATCCACGGTTGCCGAAGGCCGCAAGGCCGGGGTTTCGGAACCCGGTGCAAAAACAGCCGCACCCGTGTCAGAGGCCACATCTTCTTCGCTCAAAGGCTTGGCGTCCTGTACCTGACCTTCTTTGATATCCGTCAGGGATTCGCCGACATCCGGCGCGATCTTCGACTGGCGGCCAATACCAGAGCTGAAGGCAACAACGACGACCAGCAAAAGAATGACCAGACACACCCCACTGATAATCAGGGTGATCGGCGCCTTATCGCGCGATGGGACACGGCGGCGCGGCTCATAGCTCAGATTATCTTCGGTCGGCGGAGAATAGGTGCCGCGATCTCTGTCGTTAGGCTCATTTTCTGACATGATATAGGCCCTCAAAAACCAATCGGCGACTCGAAGCCGAAAAAGTGAAATATGCCTAATTCCCGTAACCATGTCGTGCGGAATTGGCAACCAAAGATAAATTCTGACGCTTTATTTGATCCGCTAACGGGCAAATCCGGGCTTTGAATACCTGTGATACCCCGGCCCCGGCCTGCCCTATTGCCGTTCAATCCGCCTGTACCTATCTGAATACAATAAGGAGACAGATTATGAGCGAAGATTTCACGGACAATAGCGATCTGAAGCGTTTTGAATTGCGCGCTCAGGATCACCTCGTCAAGGCGGATTACCATATAGACGGCCAGACACTTTATATTGACTATGTCGAAGCGCCGCCGGCCTTACGCGGCACCGGCGCGGCCGGTCGTCTGATGGAGGCGATCATGGCCCATGCCGCACAAAACGAACAGGCCGTTGTGCCGGTATGCGGTTATGCCGCCGCCTGGATGCGCCGCCACAGGGCCCTGTAGTCAGGGGCTGTATTACCCCCTCACGCCGGCATGCGAAACGTAAAGCGGGTTTCCAGTGGTGTTGATTGTACGCTCAGTGTTCCCTTATGGGCTTTCGCGATTTCCGAGGCGATATATAGCCCCAGACCTAAGCCTTGCGTATCGGCCGCCGCCGTTTCGCCGCTCGTCTCGATGAGTTTCATGCCCCGCTGAAAGGGTTGGAACAGGCGTGCCAGTGAGGCTTCTGCAATGGGCTTGCCGCCATTGGCTACATAAAGTTCAAATTGTCCGTCTTCTTGGCTCACTCCGACACGCACGGGCTCAGTAGCGTCGCCATAGGTCAGGGCATTTCCCAGTAGGTTAGAAAAAAGCTGCGCGATACGTGCCGGATCACACCGTACCTTACCCTTAAAATGACAGTTAAAGTCTATAGTGCGATCCGGCCACCGGGTTTGTAATTCACTGACCACCTGACGCAGGGTAGAGTCCATATCGGCCACTGTCTGCATCGTCAACGATATGCCGCCGCCCAGACGGCCGCGCGCTAAATCCAGCACATTTTCAATAAGTTCCGTCATTCGCGCCGTGCTTTTTCCCATCACACTCACGAGAGTCCGGCTACGTGCATCCAGATTTGATTTTTCCAGCAGACTGACGCCTGACGTGATGGCGCCCAGCGGGTTACGCAGATCGTGGCCGAGTACGGCGATAAACTGATCGCGCAGCTCAGCCGTCCGATGCGCCTCATGCAAAAGATTTTCAGAATTTGTAGCGCGCTCATGCGCATCAAGGTGTTGGGCAATTAAATCGGCAAATAATGTAAACATGCCGAGAATTTCAGCCCGGTTCACCCGTGCTGGCTTAGGGTCAATCGCGCACAAGGTGCCAAAAAAACGCCCGCCTCTCATAATGATAGGCACAGAAATGTAACTTTGCAGGCCATATTTCAGAGGGATAGGATGACCTGCATAGACCGAATCGATCTCAACATGATCAATGACGATCGGCAGGCCGCTTTGACGAATTTGGTGACAAAAGGTGGTCTCAATTTCCAGCTCACCCCCCGGCATTAAGCCGAAACCTATGTCATCCTTAACGCTGCAGGCAACCCAGCGATCCTCAGTCACGCGTGCAACGGTCGCAAACCCCATGCCTGTGGCACGGCATACGACATCAAGTATGGTCGGCACGGCCTCAATCCTGGCAATTGCAGCTATATCCGCCTTGAAGTCGTCTGCCATTGTCCACCTGTGCTATCTGTTTATCTACTATTCACAGCCTGATGTTTTTGGCAAATCATGAATACCGGCCGCCATACTGCCCCGACTTTAGATAACCAGAGCAGCACCGGAACATCTGAGGCCGTTGACCTGTGCATCCACCTCACCCAGACCGATGCCCAATGTATCCAGAAGACTGTTGAGAACCGGATCCAGTAGCGGGGCGGCCGTCGACAAGACCTGTCCAAGCGTGGTTGTGATCGCGCCCAATCCAATCCCCAGTCCCAGAATTTGCGCCTTCAGCGTCATATGACTGACCAGAGACGCCGCTATGCTTTGGACGGCATCATTTGTCCGCGCTGTCTTGATGACATTATTGCGTATATCTGCCTCCTGGAAACTGACCGTCTGCCAGCTTTCACCACCAAGCTTGATTTCTGAGCGCGCCGTCACCGTGCCGATAAGCGGCAAGTTCACCAAAGCCGCATCTCCGACGACAAGAGTTTTCTTGAAGTTATTCAGGTCATTGAGATTGATCGTGCCGATATTGATTTGCCCTATGCTGGGACTTACAGCCAGATCAACGCGGTTCAGTGACGCATTGGCATGACAGGTTATGGTCGATAATTTTGCCTGCGCCGAAGCCAGTTCCACATACAAGGGCAGATGAACCACCGATACACCGGCAAGACCCGGCAAAAGCGATGCATCGACATAAAGTCGCGTCTGAGCCGTCCGGATGACCGGTTCGCCCTTATTTGTAACGGTCAGCCACGCGGAATGATTAGGCCGTTCACCGATCGCCAGCCAGACCTTAAGCCCCGCCAGACCCGGCACCTGCGTCCCCAGATCAAGGGCCACCTGCCGGTTGGTATTGGCCAGTTCCAAAATCGCCTTGGTCAGGGTCAGGCTGTCGACGGCAATGGCCGAATCCGCGCCGCCGGAAATGCTGTCCTGAGCACCATAGGCCCCTATATCCACCAGATCACTCAACTTAATTTTGGTGGTTTTTACTGAACCGACGGTGAGTTTACTCAAGGAGGGCGCGGCCTTATCCCCCGCCTGATCCGCCAGTATTTTCAACGCATCGCCGACCGTAATGTCGCTGGCCAGCGCCTGATCATAGGTGCCTGCGGTTATATTGGCGCGGGTATGCAGGGCCTGCACATAACTCAGCAGGTCGATTTTCGCTCCGGCCAGGGCATTATAATCCATCACACTGAGATTGATCTGGCTGCCGGTTAAGCCGCTCAGCAGGGCATTGGCAATACCGCCATTCACCGAAGCCAGCCGTGTGCCGATACTAAAAGCGGCCATTTTGACCGAAGACGCTGTTGCGGTTCGCGTGATGACTGCCTTTTTGTCACCGACCAGCATCCGCCCAAAAAACAGCTCACCCTCTTCCTGAAGCGTCACTCTGACCGCATTGGCAGACGCCGCCGGTGCCTGCGTAAAACGCGCCTCAGGTGACAGACCTGCCGCTGCGTCATAGGTACCGGTCTCTATCTTAATTTTAATGCCTTCAGCGCTGCCGTTATTGGCCATAACCACGGCCTCAGCCCTGGCATTCGCACTCAAAGGGCTGGCCGCCGCCAACATGGCCGCCAGATCCGCCGTGCCCTGTAATTCGCGGCTTTTGAGGTACAGATACCCTACATCAACGGCAAAAGCCGCCAGACCGACGATGATGACCATTAACAAGGCACCCATGATAAGCGCAGAACCGCGCCTGTCCTTGCCAAACCGTTGCCAGAATCTCATTTCGGCACCCCACACTTTTGACACTTAATAGCCGCCGCGCACAATGGAGGCGGAACGGGTGATGGTGGACGGCAGACCGGCCGGCATGGGGAAAAGCGCAAAGCTTTCGGAATCCGGCGAAAAGGTCAGGGTCACGGTCATAATCTGCGCTCCCTCTGATATGGCCAGTTGTCTTTGCCCCTGCGCCAGAAAACTGTAGCGTCCCACTTCATGGTCCATGACCGCCTGCGCCAGTTCCAGCCGCTCCGCCGCCGTTGTTCCGGCGATAGCCGTGCGCGCAGCATCATTGACCATTTGCTGCACCGCATGGGCATTTGAAAAATAGCTGCCGTAATTGATAATGCCCGCCAGCATCAGAATGAATAACGGGCTGATCATGGCGAATTCCACCGCAGAGGCGCCGGACGTACTGGCGTAAAACCTTGATCTAAATGATAGCTTCAACATTTCATGTCTCGCAATCTGGGGCACTTGTTACACAACTTCAGATTGCCAAACTAGTCTTTATAAACTCATAATAGTGATGAAAATTTATACCCCAGGTTGTTTTATAACGGGGCTCAGGGTACGTCCTTTATCTTATTTCCCCGCCATCCATACGGCTCTTTTGCAATTTTCACGCTATAAAAAGGGTAAGCGATAGCGCTTGTGACCCATAAATGACTAAATGAAACATAGGCTTATGAGTTAAATCGCATAGGACATCCACCCGCCTCAATTTTTACGGAGTTATCCCATGGCCACTTCCAACAATTCTACAGCGTCCGGTTACAGCGCAGGTGTGCTGACTGTACTGGCAATCATTGTCGTGGCTATTGCCGCCATCGGCGCCTTCTATCTGATGCAGGATAACCGTTCCGGCGCAGAGCGGGCGGGCGATGCCATAGAGGCTCTGCCTAATGGCGTCGATAAGGCGGCCGACAAGCTGGGCGATCAGTCGCCGGCAGAAAATGTCGAACGCAACCTGGGCGATGCCGCAGATAAGGCCGCAGACAAGGTCAACTAATACCCAAAAGCAGGATGACGCCGTAAAGCATCATCCTGCTTTGTTATTTTGCTACCCGGCTATCTGGCCCGACTATCTGGCAGCGCGAGCGCTTTCGATCAGGCGCGTGACTTCACTGCCCAATGTCACAGCCTGGACATTCAGGGCGCCAGACGATTCGAGCACGAAATTCGAAGCTATTGAGGTTTCTTTGGCGGCTTCGGATACGCCGGTAATATTACGCGTCACATCCTCGGCCCCGGTCGCCACTTGCTGAATATTTTGCGAGATTTCCTGAGTGGCACCACTTTGCTGCTGCACAGACGTCGCAATAGAATTACACACCTGGCTCAGTGAGGCAATAATCTCGCTGATCTCGTTAATCGCCAGCACCGAATCGGCTGTAGATTTCTGAATGCCGACGATTTGGGCGCTGATGGTTTGTGTGGCCCGACTCGTCTCATTAGCCAAAGACTTCACTTCTGTGGCCACGACAGCAAACCCCTTGCCCTGCTCACCGGCGCGCGCCGCTTCAATAGTGGCATTGAGTGCAAGCAGATTCGTTTGCGCGGCAATATTATCAATAATATTAATAACCTCACCGACATTTTTAGCCGCTCCGGTCAGTTCAACCATCTGCAAGGAGGTGCGTTCGGCGTTTTGTGTCGCCGCGCCGGCAATCTGCAAGGCGTCATTGACCTGACGGGAAATTTCCACAATTGAGGCAACCAGTTCTTCAGCGGCAGCGGCTACGGTTTGCGCATTGACGGAGGCTTCTTCTGAGGCACTGGACACGGCTGTGGTCTGGCTTGTCACCTGACTGGAAATCGCCGATAGTCCGACCGCCGTTTCATTTAGACCTTTGGCGCTGCCGGATACATCCGCCAATATCTTGTTTACAGAGCCCTCAAAACCCACAATCTGTTCAATAATGAGGTTTCTCTGGCGTTTGCCAGCCTGCAGATAGACATCAATTGCGTAATCCATGTCCAGTAGGGTCGCACGCGTGACCGCTTGCTGAAGCTTCAGCACAACGTCGTCTTTATGCTTGTCTTTCAGAAAACCGCCCGCATGGCGCTGCGCAATACCGGCCAGCAGGATATTAAGCAGAAAATTATAGCCGCCGATGTACCAGCGCGGCTCCAATCCTATGCGATTATGGACTTCGCCAATAGTGGTGACGGATCGGACATAGACCTCATCGAAATCCCCCTGAAGCAGAACGCCCCAATGCTCGATCTGTTTTTGTTTGGCATGATCCATGTGCCTACGGTCACGGAAGAACGCCTTTGGACCTTCAAATTTTTCAATATGATCGTAGAAGCCATCGAGTGCACCGGGAAGCAGGTCCAAAATAAAAGATCGGTTTTCTCTTAATACACGCCCCATGTCGGCAGTAATATTATGAAAATTCAGGCGTTCGGAATCAGAGGTCGCCGCTTTAGTGTTCATCCCCAGGTACTCTCATTTACTTTGGTTACGCATTACAATTTTGCCATATTTGAGATTACGCAGTTATGTTTAAACAAAGCTTAATGCCCTCATTGCCTGTAAGGAAATGGCACGGACATCTGATAGTACGACATTTGCTAACCGGACTGGTTGCCGCAACACTTCATTTTTAATGTGTTTTTATGCTCTTCACAGGTGTGGTAGGCCCGGAGGGAGTGAATATTCCCTTTAAATTCAAGCCTATATTGTGACTAACACCATAAAGTCACTTCGTTGTTTTTCATAGAGAAATAACCGATGTGACTATTCGGCACGGCCTACCTGCACCCTCGATCACATCTAATGTGTGATCTGTCCAGTGCCATCGGCGCGGTAGCGTTGGTAATGAGCATTAAAAACAAAAAAACGACCTTAAGAAAAGCGAAGCCGCGCCACCTCCACAATGTCAGACACCCCACGGGAAAAGTCTTACATTTCTTATGTCACTGTTTTTAATGAAAAAACAGACTTACAAAACTCTTACATGAGCCTTACCAAATCAGCTTCCTACCTCCTTATAAATATAAGAAAAAAATATATATATATTCAATGACATAAGAAAATGCTGGCTAAAATGTAAGGTCAGATAAGACGCGCATTCTTACTTTTTGATATAATTCAAGTCATTGATTTTGTTACATTATTTATCAGATTTCTGTTTCAACACCTTTGTTTTTTGGAATGTAAGACTTTTCCCGAACCCACTCTCATCAAGTGTGGCTAATTTCTCAATTTTGAATGTTACAATTCACTATAATTCGTTCCAAAATAGGACTTTGCGCGCGTCAAACCGTGTCATCACCAACACCGCCAAAGTCGCCTGCAATGCCCATCTAGATTAGCGATGTCAAACCAGCCTGATCGCGTCAAAATCGACATATAAAGCGAGCAGGCGAGGTGTGGGGACAAGCGCGGTGCACGGGGTCTGGGCTGGATGGCCACTGGCTGGGCGTCAGGCGGCGGCTGACGGCGACCAGACGCGAAAACGCCCCGCACCTCATGACAAGGGACGGGGCGCTGTACGGCCTGCTGTGGGGCGCAGTCTAATTGCTAATGATCAGCTCACCGGCCATGATGCTCTTGGCCTGACCGCCCACAGTGTACCTTGCGGTCACCTCTTCTTGATCGAACCGTGCGAATATCTCGCGCACTTCAGGCCGGTCATTGATGCTGAGAATGAACCGCCCTTTGATCCCCGCCAACACCTCGGCCATGACTTCGAACTGGTCGCGGCTGAATAATTCGCGGCCATAGTCGCCCTCGCATCCATAATAGGGTGGATCGAGATAGAACAGCGTCCCTTCTCTATCATAGCGCTTGATGAACTCAGCCCAATCCAATCGTTCAATCGTCACACTCGAAAGCCGTTCGTGCAGGTCTCCCAACTCCGGCCCCAGCTTAGTCATGTCAAACCGTGCAGGCCTGCTGACGCTGATACCGAAATTCCGCCCCGTTACCTTGCCGCCAAAGGCCAGCTTCTGCAGATACAAAAACCGCGCCGCCCTTTGCATGTCCGTCAAACTGGACGGCTCCATGGCCAGCAGCTTTTCAAACGCTGACCGTGACGCCACCTGAAACCGCAGCATATCCATGAACGCCACATAGTGGTGCTGCAGAACACGAAAGAAGGTCGAGACATCCTCACTGTAATCATTGATGACCTCAGATCGTGGCCTTTGATCGCGGCGCAGGAAAATCCCGCCCATCCCGACGAACGCTTCGGCATATGTGTCATGTGGGATGGTATTGATCCGGGCGATCACCCGTTTGGCAAGGCTCTTCTTGCCTCCGATATAGGCCGAAGCTGGCCGCACGGGTTTAATTGTGGACATATCATTCATGGCGATTGACTCTCATGGCTTGCATAAACACAAATCCACGCCTCTCGCGCGAGAGGGCGGACGATTCGAGGGGCGCGCCCCTTGGAT
>JBAWDM010000145.1:0-1693 GCA_049590735.1 Asticcacaulis sp.
ACACAGGCGTTAAGGGTCTGACGGTCATATCCAATAATGCCGGTGTCGATGGCTTCGGGCTTGGGGCGCTTTTAGGCACACGCCAGATCAAAAAAATGATCAGTTCTTATGTCGGCGAAAACAAGGAATTTGAACGGCAATATCTGGCGGGAGAGCTTGAGCTGGAATTCAACCCTCAGGGCACACTGGCTGAGCGTATCCGGGCGGGTGGCGCAGGCATACCGGGTTTCTATACGGCCACAGGCGTGGGCACCATCGTGGCAGACGGTAAGGAAATCAAGCGTTTCGGTGATCGCGACTATGTGCTGGAAACCGGCCTGACCGCGGATTTGTCCATCATCAAAGCATGGAAGGGCGATGCGCGCGGCAATCTGATTTTCCGCAAAACAGCGCGCAATTTCAATCCGATGATGGCGACCGCCGGAAAAGTCTGTATCGCTGAGGTCGAGGAAATTGTACCCGTTGGCAGTCTGGATCCGGATAACATTCACACGCCGGGCATCTATGTCGATCGCATCGTGCAAGCGACTTTTGAGAAGCGCATCGAACAACGGACTATCCGTCAGAAGGAGCAAGCCTAATGTGGAGTCGTGATGAGCTGGCCAAACGCGCCGCTAAAGAATTACAGGATGGTTTCTATGTCAATCTCGGCATTGGCATACCTACCCTTGTGGCCAACTATATTCCCGAAGGCATGACGGTCACCCTGCAATCGGAAAACGGCATGCTGGGCATGGGCCCCTTCCCGACCGAGGATGAGATTGATGCCGACCTGATCAATGCCGGGAAACAAACCATTACCGAACTGGATGAAACCAGCTATTTTTCCTCCTCCGACAGCTTTGCCATGATCCGTGGCGGCCACATTAACCTGACCATATTGGGAGCGATGGAGGTCGACGAAAAAGGCGATATTGCCAACTGGATGATCCCCGGCAAACTGGTCAAGGGCATGGGCGGCGCTATGGATCTGGTGGCCGGTGTCAAGCGTGTCGTCGTTGTCATGGATCACACCAATAAGCACGGCGAATCCAAGGTCTTAAAAGCGTGCACACTGCCGCTGACCGGCACGCGCGTGGTTAGCCTGATCATCTCGACGCTTGGGGTTTTCGAGGTCAAACCGGATGGCTCCGGTCTGAAACTGATCGAACTGGCGCCGGATGTGACCCTTGAGGATATCGCCGCCCATACCGAAGCGGCCTATGATGTTGCCCTCGTCTGATTCCCAAATTTAAATCTGAGTCTGCTAATTATGAACCACCCTGAACTCTTGTCCGGCCTGTCGGGCATTGCGGCCAATTATGACGCAGTATTTTGTGACATCTGGGGGGTTATTCATAATGGCCGCCAGCATTTTCCCAGCGCCTATGAGGCTCTGCGTAAATATAAGGCTGAAATTGGCCCGGTTATTCTGATTTCCAACTCTCCGCGTCCGCGCGATAATCTGATTGAACAACTGGCCGGTCTGGGCATTCTGGAAGATGGCTTTTCAGACGTCATTTCCTCAGGCGATGCCACGCGGGTTTATCTGCAAAAATATGCCCCGCAGGGACCCGCCTGGAAGCTGGGGCCTGAGCGGGATAATGCGATCTATGAAGGCCTTGATATCGCCTTTACCGACACGCCTGAGACGGCGGCATTTATATCCTGCACCGGCCCGTTTGACGATGAAAACGATACATTGGCGCAGTAT
>JBAWDM010000146.1:0-3277 GCA_049590735.1 Asticcacaulis sp.
GTCATAGACCCGGATATAGATGTGCAGGCTGTGCGCACCGGCCACGAGCCGGCGGTAGCCCGCAAGCATGAGGAGTCGCGGCTTGAAGAAGCCGTGGGTCTCGCTATGGCGCTGGATCTGGAGATTGTCGACGCCGTAAGTGTGCGCGTGCGCAAGCTTAATCCGGCCACCCTGTTTGGTCACGGCAAGGTGCAGGATATCAAAACCCTGTGCGAGGCGGCAGAGGCGCAGCTGTGTGTCGTCAATGGCATGCTGACGCCTATCCAGCAGCGCAACCTTGAAAAAGAGCTGGGCGTAAAGGTGGTGGATCGCACCGGTCTTATTCTTGAGATATTTGGCCGCCGCGCACGCACGGGCGAGGGCAAGCTTCAGGTCGAGCTGGCGCGTCTTGAGTATGAAAAGTCGCGTTTGGTGCGTACCTGGACCCACCTGGAGCGTCAGCGCGCCACAGGCACAACCGGCGGCCCCGGCGAAACCCAGATCGAACTGGACCGGCGCATGATTGCCGACAAGATCAAGCAGCTTAAGTCTGAGCTGGAGGATGTCCGGCGTACACGCGGCCTGCATCGCAGCCAGCGTAAAAAGGTGCCCTATCCGATTGTCGCTCTGGTGGGCTATACCAATGCCGGTAAATCGACCCTGTTTAATCACCTGACCAAATCAGAGGTTTTCGCCAAAGACCTGTTGTTTGCCACGCTTGATACCACGCTGCGCACGCTTAAGCTGCCCAATGGCCGCTCG
The DNA here is from genome assembly GCA_049590735.1 of Asticcacaulis sp. Classification (GTDB taxonomy): domain Bacteria; phylum Pseudomonadota; class Alphaproteobacteria; order Caulobacterales; family Caulobacteraceae; genus Asticcacaulis. Next base: position 742 of record JBAWDM010000146.1, read on the forward strand.
GCTATCCTGTCCGATACGGTGGGCTTTATTTCTGATCTGCCGCATGAACTGGTGGCGGCGTTTCGTGCCACCCTCGAAGAAGTCGAACAGGCCGATCTGATTTTGCATGTCCGCGATGTCTCCAATCCGGAAACCGAGGCGCAGAAATCGGATGTTGAGCAGGTCATGTCTCAGATATTGCCCGATATTGACCGCGCCCGCATGGTTGAGGTGTGGAACAAGATTGATCTGCTGGATGACGACGCCAAAGACACGCTGTACGCCCGCGCCGTGACGGATCGTTCCGGCAATAAGCCCTTGATGGTGTCCGCCATTACAGGTGAGGGGGTGGATAAGCTGCTCAATCAGGTGGCGCTTCTGGTTGATGCCGCCGGTGAAGATATGGATATCGTTCTGGAGCCGCATCAGGGGGAGGTGCTGGCTTTTCTGTATCAGAACGGCCGGGTTCTGGATCGTCACGAAGATGAAACCGGGCGCATGCATTTGCGCGTCAAGCTGTCCGATCAGGCCTATGGCCGGTATGAACGAATGATCGGGTAACATAAGTTGATTATTTAAAGCTTGTGTGCGGTTGCCTTCGCGACTAGATAGTTAGACATCTAACTAATTGAGTCCTGTCATGTCCGTCGAAGAGCGTTTTACCTATGCCCTGCATCATGCCGCCCGCATGTGGAAGGGCGCTCTGGATCGTAAATTACGCGATCTGGGCCTTAATCAGGCAGGGTGGATGAGCATTGCCAGTATCGCCAAGGCCACATCGCCTCTGTCGCAAGGGGAGCTGGCGGCCCTGGTGCAGGTGGAGGCGGCCACCATGGTGTCGACCATTAACCGTCTGGAAAAAATGGGTCTGGTGCAACGTCTGACCTCTGAACACGACCGGCGCATCAAACACCTGGCGCTTACGCCCAAAGGCGATGTGCTTTACGGCAGGTTGCGCGAACGCGCCATGGCCCAAAGGCATGAATTTCTAAGACATATGGATGCTGAGAAGCTGGCTGTCGCCACTCAGTTTCTGGAAGATTTACAGTTGATTATCGAGAAAAATCCATGAGCAGTACGCGTAACGACCCAGCAACGGACGGGGGGATCAACCGCCCCATGATCACCATTTCGATCATGCTGGCGACGGTCATTCAGGCCATTGACGGCACCATTGCCAATGTGGCCCTGCCGCACATGCAGGGCAGCCTGAATGCCTCACAGGATCAGATTACCTGGGTTCTCACCTCCTTTATTGTCGCGGCTGCCATTGCCACGCCACTGACGGGCTGGCTGAGTGACCGGTTTGGTCTGAAGCGTGTGTTTTTGGTCTCCATTGCCGGTTTTACCATCGCGTCTGTGTTTTGCGGGCTGGCCGGTTCCTTGTCCGAGATTGTGCTGGCGCGATTGCTGCAAGGCGTTTTTGGCGCCGCACTGGTGCCCTTGTCGCAATCCACCCTGCTGGACATCAATCCCCGCGAAAAGCATGGATCGGCCATGGCCATCTGGGGCATGGGGGTGATGGTCGGGCCCATTCTGGGGCCTACACTGGGTGGCTGGCTGACGGATGCCTATAACTGGCGCTGGTGCTTTTTCATCAATGTGCCCATCGGGGCAGCGGCCTTTTTCGGTATTTTGAAATATATTCCGCATTCGATGGCCAAGCGCAGCATCCGCTTTGACGTTTTTGGTTTTGCCGCTTTAAGTCTGGCCATTGGCGGGCTGCAATTGCTGCTGGATCGTGGTCAGTCGAATGACTGGTTTTCCTCCTCTGAGACGTGGATTGAGGCCATTGTCGTTTTTATCAGCCTCAGCTTCTTTATTATTCATACGGTTACCCGTCCGGCCGGCTCGACCTTTCTGGACTATCGCCTGTTGTTCAACCGCAACTTCATCACCGGCCTGTTGTTTATCTTCATCGTTGGCATGGTGTTGTTTGCGACCCGCGCCCTGATGCCGTCCATGTTGCAGGGGCTGATGCATTACAGCGCCCTGGTCGCCGGTATCGTTACGGCCCCGAGCGGATTAGGGACTATGTTCGCCATGCTGGTGGTCGGACGCATGGTGGGTAAGGTCGATTTGCGCTTGATACTGGCGGCCGGGTTTGGTTTGACGGCCATATCTCTGGTCCTGATGACGCAATACACAATTGTTCTGTCCCAAAGCGATATTATCTGGCCCGGGGTCATACAGGGCATAGGTCTGGGGCTGGTCTTCGTGCCGCTCAGTGCGGCGACCTTTGCCACCTTGCCGGGGCATTTGCGCCCTGAGGGGACGGCCATATACAGCCTTATCCGTAATATAGGTTCCAGTATCGGGATTGCTCTGGTGCAGGCCCTGCAGGTGTCCAATACGCAAAAAATGCATGAAGACATCGCCAGCCAGCTCACTACGACCAATACGGCCCTGATGCAGAGCAGCTATGTGCAGAATACGGCCGGTTTGATGGCGCTCAACGAAGAGGTGACGCGTCAGGCCAGCATGATTGCCTATGTCGATAATTTCTGGCTGATGATGATTTTGTGCCTTCTGTCCATGCCACTGCTGTTGCTGATCA
>JBAWDM010000147.1:0-6529 GCA_049590735.1 Asticcacaulis sp.
ATGATGCAATAAGCTTAAGGCGGCGTCGGCATTTATGATAAGTATTGACGTCGCCTTAAAGGCCAATATGACCCCAGATAAATCGGGTGGTGGTTTCGGCACTTTCGCCGGATATTCTAAATTCATAATATTACTCATATTAATTCGTTAAAGTGGAGCGACGATTCGCCCCACTAAAAAAATATCAGATTCGCTGCCTATGGTTAGCGATATTTCACATTGGCCACATCTATCCCCGTTCAACCTTCTCACAGCATGTGAACTATGGGGATAACTTTAATGAAATCCATTTTTTTAGTAAGTTAAAAGGCAGCATGGTAACGCAACTTACCAACAACCTATAAATGTCTTGAGCTTAGCCTATAGTTAACTATAGTATCTTCGAAAGCTACCAGCTCACCATAAGTACGATTAAAGACTTCACTGCAAAAATACTTACAGAGAAAAGCAGCCCACGTGGCTGCTTTTTTGCGTTTAAAACTGTCCCCTGTTTTTTAAAGTTAAGCCGGTCTTTACGATGGCATCCCCATCGCTTTTTTACAGCCCCGATTTTACATCTTCTGCCCTTAATCAGGATGGAAAATATGGACATAGATCGTGAAATCGACGCTATTTTTAAAAAGCTTGATCAGCGCGTTACTGACCCCGAAGTCGCCTGTGCTGCCTTGAAGCAATTGATCAAGATCAATTTTCTGAGTTGGGCATCGGGGCCGCAAATTGGCGATATTCATGATTCCATTGAGGCCATGTTCCAGAACTATATCGACCTGTCTAACCTCAGAAAAAAATCCTCACTCAAGGCGAAAATTCATGCCATGCGCGCACAGGCACAAACAAAACGTCAAAATGACAAGGTTGAATGGCTGACATAGGCAGTATTGCGTACAAACTGTACGCCTAAGGCGTGTAACCTGTATGGCCCCGATCCGACTTACTATATGATTTTGGATTGCATGTTGCCGAAGTCAGGACAGGTTGTTGCGTATGTTGTTGCAAGGTGAGCCCTATATGATCGCCCTTATGGGAGGTGCAGCCATTGTTTTGCTGGCGCTTGCCATTATGGCTGCCATCATAGCCAGCCTGAAAACCTTTCAGGCGCGCCAGTTTGAAGGCCTTTTATCCCGCACGGAACAAAAAGCTGACGCGCTGGAAACCCGTCTGTCCGATCTGTTGAATGCGGTGCCCGTGGCGCTGGTGGAAACCGACATGGCCGGAAAATTCACCTTTGCCAATGCCGCCGCCCATTCGCTTTTGGGCGCAAATGATGCCGACCTGATCGGTCTGCCGTCTCAGTCCGCCAGTTGGGGCCTCACCTATCCGGACGGACGTGAGATTCCCGCCGACCTGCTGCCGGTGGCCCGCGCGCTTAAGGGTCAGACCGTGAAGGGCTTTCAGCACAGGCTGACGCAACAGGAGTCGCAAAAACATATTCTGGTCTCTGCCACCGCCATGCCCATCATCAATGAACAAGGCGAAGTGACCGGCAGCACCACCGCCATGGTCGAGCTGGAAATCCAAACGGGCGAAGGCGTCGATGATCTGAGCGGCCTGTGGCGCGGTCGGTGGTTTTCAGCGGCCACCGTGCCGTATTGGGGGGTGGATGAGACGGGCCGGATTATTGACATCAATCCGGCGGCTCTGACCGTTTTTGGTCTGACACGCGAACAGGCTGTGGGGCAAAACTGGACGCAGTTTTTTGTTGATGACGGCGATTTCCAAAAGGCGATCGACTATCTGGCGGAACATGGGGCAAACCCAATGACTTTGCAGCTTAAAACCCGGCTTTTTCAGGTCTGGGCATGGGCAGCACAAAGCCATACGGGCAAGATGCACGGCCTGACACTGATGGGCCTGCCTGCAACACCGGTGACTGAGGCTCCGGCTGAGGCGGTTTTCAGCCCATACCCCTTCGCGACCCCTGAGGCCACGCCAAAGACTGAGACTGAACCTCAGGCCTTACGGGATTATCAACTGGCCGAAACGGCACGCGCCGCTTTGGGCGTTGGCACATGGCGATATGATCCCGTAAGCGACAAAATTATCGAAGATGCCGCCATGATGGCCCTGATTGGCCGCGAAGGCCCCGATGCGCCCACCCTGATTTCCGACGCCGATCAGGTCACGGCCGATGCCGCCTTTGCAGAGCTGTTGACGGGTAAAACCGACCATCTGGCATTGGCTATTCAAATCACCCATAAGGACGGCACTGTGCATCATCTGGCTATCGAAGGTCAGGCCGTGCCCTCAGACGATGGCCTGCGGCACATCTATGGTGTCGCCTTTGACCGTAGCGCATGGCCATCAGCACCTGTGCCGCCGCCCGCCGCGCTCCGCCCGGACGATACACCGCGCCTGAAGGCGCTTCAGGCGCAGATTGACAAGCTCAGCCAAGCGCTCATTGAGGCGCGGCGCTACGAAACCGTGGGACGGCTCACGACCGATGTGGTGCAGGATTTCAACCATACACTTAATGTCATCAATGGCGCGCTGGAGGTGATGGGCCAGCAGCCGGACAATCCCGAAACCGTCAAGCGTCTGGCCGATGCCGCGCTCAATGCCGGCAAGCGCGGCGAACGTCTGACGCGGCAACTACAGGCCTTCCAGTCGCAAGACGACTAAGCTAAACTGTTGGTGGGGCGCTCAAGGCGTCTGATGTCAAAGCTTGAGGGCATATGGCGCGGTTTGGTTTTAAAGCGGATGATTTACGGCTGTGGGCGCTGGTGACGGCGACCGTGCGTCCGCAACACCCTGGGCGCGGCCCTGATAAGGCCCCAAAGGTCGATCCCCAAAGCCCGATAAAGACCGAAACCGTCACCATTGCCGATATGCCGGGCAGCATGACCGTCGCCCTCCCTGCGCCCGTACAGCCGACACCTTTTAAACTGGGGCCCTCCCTGCAAACGGTCAGCGGGTTGAAAAAAAGCCGCGCCGGTGACTATCCGCCCGATCCGATAGAGCCGAAACGCAAGCGCCGCCTCAGCCGTGAACGCGACCCGATCGAGGCCCGGCTTGATCTGCATGGCCTGACCGCCTATGCCGCCGAAGCGCGTCTGAAAGCCTTTGTGCAGCAGGCCTATGCCAATGATTACCGTGCCGTTCTGGTCATTACCGGCAAGGGCCTGTCGGAAACCGGCATCTTAAAACGACACGCACCGGAATGGTTGTCCGACCCGCAACTTTCGCATATTGTCGCCGGTATCTCACAGGCCCATGCCCGCCACGGCGGCACAGGGGCACTTTATGTGGCCCTGAAACGCAGAAGCTAAATGGCGGCCTTAGATCAAACCCGCCTGTGTCGCCAGATCCCTGAGGCTGACATGAGCGCGCGGGCCGAAATGGCTGATGACCTCAGACGCCGCCAATGAACCCAGTTCGGCACAGGTCGCCAGGGGCAGATTGCGCGTCAGGCCAAACATGACACCTGCCGCATAGCTGTCGCCGGCACCGGTGGAATCGACCACCTTATCACAAGGCGCCGCCGCAATATCGTGGCGACCATCCACTTTCGCGACCACCGAACCCTTTTCGCCACGCGTCACAAATGCAAGCTCGGTGCGGGCGCGCATATAGCCAATGGCCTTATCGAAATCATCTGTCTCAAACATGGCCAACAGCTCGGATTCGTTGGCGAATACCAGATCAATATGGCGGTCAATGAAGGCCAGCAAGTCACCACGCCAACGATTGACCACAAAACTGTCTGACAGGGTCATGGCGGTTTTGCGACCGGCCAGACGCGCCACCTCGGCAGCCTTGGCAAAGGCTTCGCGGCCGGATGGGGTGTCGAACAGATAGCCTTCAAGATAGGTGATCTGTGAGGCGCGGATAATCTCTGCATCCACATCCTTGGGGCCAACCAGAGCCGCCGCGCCCAGAAAGGTCGCCATGGTACGCTGACCATCGGGCGTGACATTGATCAGGCAACGCCCCGTCGAGGTCGGGTCATCATGCAGAACCTGGGTCTGAAAATGCACACCCATCTTGCTGAGGTCGCGGCTGAAAAATTCACCCAGACTGTCATGCGCCACCTTACCGATATAGGCGCATTTGGCCCCGAATGACGCCGCACCCGATACGGTATTTCCGGCCGAGCCGCCCGATGCCATCTCACCGTCTGCCATCACATCAAACAGGCTGTGGGCGCGGTGCTGATCAATCAGAGTCATCGCCCCCTTATGCAGATCATGCTGGGTCAGAAAAGCGTCATCCGCCGGTGCGATCACATCGACAATCGCATGGCCGACAGCGGTAATATCATAGGTAAGCGTCATAATGTCCTGCTCGTATGCGGCGCTCAGGCAAAGTGACCCCTGCCGGTAAACGCATATTGAATTGGCTCAACTAATGATCAATAAAGGCCGCATGAGCAAGCGCATTTTGATTTTAACACCCAATCCTGATCACCCCTCGCATCACGGACGCTGGCCCTATGTGCTGGACGCCTATCGTGAGGCCTTAGCCGGGATTGACGCGGAAACCTTTGATCAGCCATGGTCTGAGCCGGTCACAGAGGCCTATGACCTGATCGTGCCTCTGGTGGCCTGGGGCTATCATAACGCACCGGATCAATTTATTGCGGCCATGCAGGCCTTAAGCGGCAAGCGCGTGTTTAATCCGCCTGAAATCGTCTGCTGGAATGTCGATAAGCATTATCTGCGCGATCTGGCCGAAGCCGGTTTACGCATTGTGCCGACCCTGTTTGTCGCGGCTGTTACGGATGCTGAGATTGCCCGCGCCCGTGCCGATTTCGGTCAGCAGGCTCTGGTGCTGAAACCCGTCATATCCGCCGGTGCGCGCCAGACCCTGATTTGGGAAGGCGCATCCCTGTCAGAATTTTCAGGTTCGGACGACAAACAGGTGGTGCCCGAAGGGGCGGCCATGATCCAGCCCTTCATGCCGGCCATCCAAAGCGAAGGCGAGTGGTCTTTGCTGTTCTTCGCCGGACAGTTTTCACACGCTGTTTTGAAAACCCCCAAGGGCGGTGATTTCCGCTCGCAACCCGATTACGAGGCGCACCTGCGCGCTCTCCCACCGCCTGCTGAGGCGCTTGATCTGGCGCAGGACGCTATCGATTTTGTCGGGGCTGATCGCTTGTTATATGCCCGTGTCGATATGGTGCGGGCCGACGATGGCGGGTTTTGCCTGATGGAGCTGGAGCTGATTGAGCCCGACCTGTATCTGACCTATGATCTTGAGGCCACCATGCGTTTTAAAGACGCCGTGGAAAGCGCCTTGCAGGTTTGTGGATGCTCAGGTGTGACGCACAATCATTAGCACATCGGGCATTAGCGCCTCGGGCACTAACCCATCAGGCCATTCTGGCGGGCAAAATTGGTCAAAAGCTGTGGCCAGATATGATGGGGCTGATCGGGGGCGGGTTTCATGCCAAAGCCATGACCGCCCGTAGCAAACAGATGGGTTTCAACCACACGACCCGCCGCCTTCATGGCCGCACGCATCACAAGGCTGTTGGCAACCGGCACGGTGCCGTCATCTTCGGCCTGAGTCAGGAACATGGGTGGGGTTTGAGCGTCAACATTATGATCCGGCGCATAACGGGCGATCTGCTCAGGCGTGGGCGGGCCGCCCAGCAGAGACGGTGCCGTTCCGGCATAGGCAATGGCCGGATCAAGAGATATGACCGGATAGATGGAGGCCGCCAGAGACGGACGTGCCGGTACGGCATCGGCATCATCAACCGGCGCATACAGGACTTGCGCGTGGCGGGTGGCCAGAGAGGCTGTCACAAAACCGCCCGCACTGAAACCCATCACGCCGACACGGGCCGGATCAAGACCATATTGCGCAGCATGTTTGCGAATAACCCGCATGGCGCGCTGAGCATCTATCGTGCCGACATCCGCTGCCTTATCCCATCCATCATTGGCCAGACGATAGAACAGGACAAAGCAGGTCAGGCCCTGCGCCCGGAAATAGTCGGCGACCTGATAGCCTTCGTGTTCGAAATAATTCCATGTGAAACCGCCGCCGGGAATAATCAGCATGGCGCCGCCATTGGGTTTATCAGGCCTGAACAGGGCCATGCGCGGCCGCGATGTGCCCTGCGTGCGGCGAACGCGAACGGGCTCATTGCCCGTCACCTCTTCGGTGATTTCTTTCATATCCGGATGCAATTGCCCCGCCGGTATCTGCGGCCACAGGTCGATCATGGCGGCAGGTTCCGAGGCCCTTATAATGCCAGGAGATTGCGCCGACACATCCAGGGCTGCCCCCGCCGCCGAAAGAGCCAAAGGGCTGATGAGCAATGAACGGCGCAGCTTATCCATGTGACGATCCTTAAGGCGATTGAAACTTTGCGGGCCGTCATTGATGCCCCTTCACACACAAAACCGTCAAGCCTAATCCATAAAACCGCCGCCTTTTGGTGCTTTCATCAGATTTCCTTTGAAAAATAACGCGCCGCACACTAAAGCCTGCCTATGGCCAAACCTAGTACAAAAGCACCGCTTCTCGCCCTGAAAGACGTCCGACTGATGGACGGCATGAATCCATTGTTTGACGGCGTTGA
>JBAWDM010000148.1:0-1881 GCA_049590735.1 Asticcacaulis sp.
GCCCGGTATCTGCCTCCTGCGCCCGTGCGCTGACCGCCGCCGTTGCGGCGGCACCGGCAACGAACGGGGCCATAAGAGCTGTGCGTCTGCTGAGTGTGCTCATGATCAGGCCAATCTGTATTCGTAAAGGGTGATGCTGGCGGGGGCCAGTTTGAGGGTCGCGGCACGCGGATCAAAACTGCCTTCTTTGATCGTCACCTGCTGGGTGGCACCGACCACATTCTGTGCATCCAGACCGGGGGCGTCCAGATACCAGGTACGACCGGTACGGGCCGGTGAGACGCCATTGATCGTCAGTTTCAGCTCATGCGCCTCTTCGTTGGCATTGACGACCGACACGATCAGCGCCTTGCGATCTTTGGTTAAGGCGGCCGACACATCGACCGGCCAGGTCGCGCTGCCGGTATTGACGCTCGGCTGATCACCGCCGATAGGATAGCTTGGGGCCGGCACCGGCGACGTCCCCGTTACGGCCACCGGAAGGGTGCCGAAATGCTGGTTATAAAGCTGGAACACCCGGCCCGTGGCGCTGATGACCGAATCCGTTGGCGTAAAGTTGAGCCAACCCGTCGCCATGGTATAGCCTGCCGCCTCAATAAAATCGGTGTGGCGATAAAATTCATGGAAGGCCGAGGCAATGGCCAGACAACCCTTATAATCCGCGCCGAAATGATAGGCCCATTCGTCGAAAAAGACCTTGATCTTGCCGTCATTCAGCACAGGGAAGGCTTTTTTATAGGCCTCCCAGCAATCGGCCATGGTCTGAATGCGTTGCGCCATGCCGCGCGACCAGACATTGAGAGATTGCGTGATATCCACAAGCTTGCCGGTCGCCAGATCGTAATGCTTGTTTTCCGGCGGATAGGCATGGGTCTGAAGGGCATCAAAACGGCCCATGCAGTTTTTTAACATGCCATAGGCCCAGTCCCGGACAGAGCCTATAGCAACCTGAGGCTGGCCTTCGATGAAGATGCCCTGCCCCGTGGTCATCTCATCGGCAAAGCCGCCGGGCGCGGCGATATAGATGGTGGGATCAACCGCGCGCATCGCATCCACGAACAGATTGTGTTTGATGTAATATTGCGATGGCACGATATGGCCCATCTGCCAGTGACCGTACATTTCGTTGCCGACGTCCCAGTATTTCACACCCCAGGGCTCCGGATGGCCATTGGCAGCGCGCTTAGCGCCCCATTCTGTTGTGGCAGCCCCGTTGATATATTCCACCTGCTCTGCGGCCGAGCGCGGCGAATCAAAGCCCGTGCTGACGCACCAATAGGGCTCTGCATTGATCATTTGCGCCATATGCAGCAGTTCGTCGATACCGACATCATTGGGCTGCACGGCATTCCAGACCGGATCCATAATCGGCGGACGCTTATCGAGATCGCCGATCGTGTAATGCCAGTCATAGGATGACAAAAAGTTGCCGCCCGGCATGCGCATGATTTTACAATCCATCTCACGCAAGTGCGCCATCATATCGGCGCGGAAGCCGCCCATATTATCCGCCGGCATCAGTGACACAGCGCCGACACGGAAGGTGCCCGTACCTCTGCCGGTAATTTCCAGACGGGCCTTATCTGTGTCGGCGCCACAGTTGAAGCTGAGCGGCACGGTGGCCCACTCGGCTGACGTCTTAACGGGTACGCTTTGGCGCATGTCCGCGCCATCGCCCCAAACCAAGGTAGCGATAACATTGACGCCCGAATCTGCGGCCACGACGATGCGACCCGTATAGGCTTTTTTGGCAACCGCCAGATCGGACTGCCAGATGCCGGTGGGCGTTGCGGATACGGTGATCACCGGGCTGTGTGTGCCCACATAGGGTGACTTCGTGTCCATCATCACCGTGTCATCCGCCCCTGTGGGGTGCCATTT
>JBAWDM010000149.1:0-1600 GCA_049590735.1 Asticcacaulis sp.
ACCGAGACCGTCGCGCTCGAGGTCACCGTCCGCGTCCCGCTCGTGGGCGGGAAGATCGAGTCGGTGATCACCGACCTGCTCGGTCTCGCGCTCGACGTCGAGCACGAGGTCGGCGTGGAGTGGCTCGCCCGCTAGCGAGACACCGCTCAGTCCAGCCTCGCGGTGCGTGAGGCGTCTTCCGGCTCCTCGGAACCTGCGTCACGCACCGCTGCGGACCGCTCCTCGGCGGCGTCGGCCTTCCTGCGCCGCCAGACGACGATCCCCAGCACCAGGAACGGGCCGAAGGCGAGCAGCACGGTCAGCAGCTGCTCGAAGGGGTGCAGCGCACCCAGGTGCCACAGAGGGCGGAGCGGGAGGACGGGCACCTGCATGGGCCCATCCTCCCCCACGCCTCAGCCCTGGTGCGGGTAGAGGTGGTCCTTCGGGGGCACGAAGGTCTCCTTGATGGACCGCGGCGACGTCCAGCGCAGCAGGTTGACCGCGGCGCCGGCCTTGTCGTTGGTGCCCGACGCACGACCGCCACCGAAGGGCTGCTGGCCGACGACGGCGCCGGTCGGCTTGTCGTTGATGTAGAAGTTGCCGGCCGCGAAGCGCAGCGTCTCGCGGGCCCACGCGATGGCGGCGCGGTCCTGGGAGATGATCGCGCCGGTCAGGGCGTAGGGGGCGAACGACTCCATCTGCTCGACGACCTTCTCGAAGCGGTCGTCGTCGTAGACGTAGACCGCGAGGATCGGCCCGAAGTACTCCTCGGAGAACATCTGGTCGGTCGGGTCCGTGGACTGCACGATCGTCGGGCGCACGAAGTAGCCGACCGAGTCGTCGACCTGGCCACCGGCGAGCACGGTGAGGTGCTTGTTGCGCCTGGCCCGCGCGATGGCGGCCTTGTGCTTGGCGAACGCGCGGTCGTCGATCACGGCGCCCATGAAGTGCGACAGGTCGGTCACGTCGCCCATCGACAGTGCCTCGGTGTCGGCGATCAGCTGGTCCTTGATCTTCACCCAGACCGACTTCGCGATGTAGGCGCGCGAGGCAGCCGAGCACTTCTGGCCCTGGAACTCGAAGGCACCGCGGATCATCGCGACACGTACGACGTCGGGGTCGGCGCTGGGGTGGGCGACGATGAAGTCCTTGCCGCCGGTCTCGCCCACGATGCGCGGGTAGGTGCGGTAGCCCGAGATGTTCTGCCCGATCGTCGCCCACAGGTGCTGGAAGGTCGGGGTGGACCCGGTGAAGTGGATGCCGGCCAGGTCGCGGTGCGTCAGGGCGACCTTGGAGACGTCGATGCCGTCACCGGGGAGCATGTTGATCACGCCCGGCGGCATGCCGGCCTCCTCGAGCAGCTCCATCGTCAGCGACGCGGCGAGCTGCTGGGTGGGCGACGGCTTCCAGATGACCGTGTTGCCCATCAGTGCCGGGGCGGTGGGCAGGTTGCCTGCGATGGCGGTGAAGTTGAACGGCGTGATCGCGTAGACGAACCCCTCGAGGGGACGGTGGTCGGTGCGGTTCCAGATCCCCGGACTGTTGGCGATCGGCTGGTCGGCCAGGATCTCCCGGGCGTAGTGGACGTTGTAGCGCCAGAAGTCGATGAGCTCGCAGGCAC
>JBAWDM010000150.1:0-7183 GCA_049590735.1 Asticcacaulis sp.
TAATGGCACACTGGGTTGTTTGCGCATTGCTTTTGGACGTGGTGTGTGCGGTACGGCGGCGGCCACACGCACCACGCAGGTCGTGCCGGATGTCCATGCCTTTGCTGATCATATTGCCTGTGATACGCGCGCCAATTCGGAAATTGTCGTGCCGGTTTTTGATAAGCACGGTGAACTGATCGCGGTGTTTGATTCCGATTCAGAAACCTTTGGTGCCTATGACGCGGTTGATGCCAAATATCTGGAAGCGCTCATGGCGGCGGTATTTGCGCGCTAGGGCTTAGGTGCGATAGGCCGTTGCCAATATGCGCACGGCGTATTCTGCGGCTGCCGGATCGGTGGTCTCATTGGCATCATTCCAGCCAAAGTTTTCATTAGGCCCCAGTTCCTGCACGACAATGCCATCACGACGCGCCACGGCCAGAACGGATTGATGCATCAGGCTGTAATGCACGCCGTCTTGCGAGGGCAACCAGGCGATCTGACCACGCACAGGTATTACGCTATTGTCACCCAGCAGGGCGCGCGCGCCATATCCGGTACAGTTGATAATCACCCGTTCTTTAAGCTTAGTGAAGTCGAACGGGCTGTGAAATTCCGCAGGGACAAAACGGCCGCCGGCGGCAAGAAAATCCATGGTCATCTGATGCGCCAGACTGGCGACATTGAAGGTCATGATCTGGCTGCGTGTCACATTATCCGAGGCGAACGGATGGGCTTCATTGGGCACCTGTAGCCAGTCCGGTTCAATATCATCAAGCCGGTTATCCAGTGAGATAAAACCGGGTTCGGGCTGCGGCGGCAGGGCCGCATATTCCGGCCTGCGGTTATGCAGATGATACTGATCCATCCATTCGACCGGATTGCCCGGCAGGCTGATATAGCTTTGGTGCATGCTGTAGGATTTGCGCGCCATGGCCTCCCAGCGCTCAGCAAAATCAGGCGATACAGATTCGGTTTTGGCCACGCGCGAACTGGGCGTCCAACTTCCCGTCGCGTTAGCGGAGCGCACGAACGGGAAGCGTTCCTTGGCGTAGATAGTGACCTCAGCACCGGCGCGCTGGGCGGTGATGGCGGCAGTCAGGCCCAGAGCCCCCGCACCGATGACAGCGATCTTTTTAGGGCTGTTTTGCATGGCCAATTTGACGGCAGCCTCTGCGGATCCCCACGATAATGACCAGCCACTTCCGCCATGGCCGTAATTATGTACCACCTGTTTGCGGCCGATGGTCTCGTTTTCAATGCGCGGGCCCTGAGCGCGAAAGGGACGCAGACAGACGGTGATGCGGAAAATCTGGCTGGGATCGGCGCGTATCAGGGGCAGGGAGCTGGTTTGCGCCGGTTCTTGCGCCCGTGCTAATCGCGGTAAGGTGGCCAAACCTGCGGCAGCGGCTCCCATTTGTAAAATATGGCGTCGATCCACGTTAGGGCGCTCCTGAGCTTTTGTGTATCGGTCATGCTCACATATCAGCGTGCGGTAGGCAAGATGGCTATGCAGATAAGCGACTGTATCTTGTGTCCCCCGCATTTCACCTTGCGATTTTGGGCCTGCTCAGCTAAACCCGCCCCAATCCCTACAGTCAAAGCAAACAAAGGTTCTGCTCCCCTATGGCGCAACAATATATTTATCAGATGCAAGGCCTGACCAAGCATTACCCCGGTGGTAAAAAGGTCTTTGAAAACATCTGGCTCAGCTTCTATTCCGACGCCAAGATCGGCGTGGTCGGGGTCAATGGTTCGGGTAAATCGACCCTGCTCAAGATCATGGCCGGCATCGATAAGGAATTTTCCGGTGAAGCCAAGGCTGCCGAAGGCACCAAGATGGGCTATCTGGAGCAGGAGCCGCATCTGGATGACAGCCTGAATGTCTGGGAAAACGTCATTTCGTGGTGCGAAGAAAAGCAGATTTTCGACCGCTTCAATAAGGTCGCCGAGCTGATGGGTGAAGAATACACCGATGAGCTGATGGAGGAGATGAACGCCCTTCAGGAAAAGATTGACGCCGGTGATCTGTGGGATATCGACTCGCGCATCGAAATGGCGATGGACGCCCTGCGTTGCCCGCCTAATGATTCGCCGGTCACCAAGCTGTCGGGCGGTGAAAAGCGCCGCGTGGCTCTGGCCCGTTTGCTGCTCTCCAAGCCTGACATGCTGCTGCTCGATGAGCCGACCAACCATTTAGACGCCGAATCCGTGGCGTGGCTTCAGCACCATCTCGAAAACTTTCCCGGCTGTGTGATTCTGGTGACCCACGACCGTTACTTCCTCGATCAGGTAACCAAGTGGACGCTGGAACTCGACCGCGGCAAGGGTGTGCCCTATGAGGGCAACTATTCCGGCTGGCTGGAGCAAAAGACCAAGCGCGTTGTGCAGGAACAATCCGAATCCGATGCGCGTCAACGGGCGCTCACCAAGGAACTGGAATGGGTGCGTTCCGGTGCCAAGGCCCGTCAGGCCAAGTCGAAAGCCCGTCTGGCCGCCTATGAGGACATGGTGCGCGAACAGGAAAATGCGCGTGGCGCGCAATCCTTTGCTACCATTCAAATTCCGCCGGGGCCTCGCCTTGGTAATGTGGTGCTGGAAGTCACCGGCCTTGAAAAAGAATATGGCGACAAGCTTCTGTTCAAAGACCTGAGCTTCCGCCTGCCGCCCAATGGCATTGTCGGCGTGATCGGCCCGAACGGTGCCGGTAAATCGACCCTGTTCAAGCTGATTACCGGTGTGGAACAGCCCGATGCGGGTACGCTCAAGCTCGGCGAAACGGTCAAGCTCGCCTATGTCGATCAGTCGCGCGACGATCTCGACCCCAACCACACTGTCTGGCAGGCCATTTCCGGCGGCACCGACATCATGGTGGTCGGCAAGAAGGAAATCAACAGCCGCGCCTATGTCGGCGGCTTCAATTTCAAGGGCGGCGACCAGCAAAAGAAGGTCGGGCTTCTGTCTGGCGGTGAGCGCAATCGCGTCCACCTGGCCAAGACTTTGGCGGCGGGTGGCAATGTCATCCTGCTCGATGAACCGACCAACGATCTCGACATCGAAACCTTGCAGGCCCTCGAAGAGGCGCTGGAAGATTTCGCCGGTTGCGCCGTGGTCATCTCCCACGACCGCTGGTTCCTCGATCGCCTCGCCACGCATATTCTGGCCTTTGAGGGCGATTCCCATGTGGAATGGTTCGAGGGCAATTTCGAAATGTACGAGGAAGACAAGAAGCGCCGTCTGGGGATTGATTCCATCATCCCCAAGCGCATCAAGTTCCAGAAATTCGGTCGCTAGGCTCGTTCCGGAGGGCTGCAAACTACCGTCTTTTTGCGCGCCCTTGCTCGTGTACCCCATGTACACGTCGCGTCGGGTGCCAGGAAGCCAATAGTTTTCGCCTCACCGGAACGGCCCAGCTCTACGGTGTTAAAAGTAAGAAGTGCTGGCCGAAAGGCTGGCGCTTTTTTTATTAGCAGGACGACATGACTTAAAATTGCTGTCTTCCCCTCTCCCTGCGAAGCGGGGAGAGGACGGGAGCCAAGCGTAGCGAAGGCGACCGGGTGAGGGACAATCTTTATGCAGCCACCAAGCCCCTCATCCGGCCTTCGTTGCACTCAGGCCACCTTCTCCCCATTTTCATGGGGAGAAGGGAAATCAGGCGATATGCTCTACAGTCAAAACCCATTCCGCTTTAAATCAACCATCCGCACGGCCATGCTGCGCTGTGGATCAAAGGGCAGGTCTTCGAAGCCCAAATGGCGGTAAAAGCCACGCACGCCCTCATCGAGCGGATGAGTCAGGACGCAGAAACAGCCCATATCTTCGGACAGGCGAACCGCCGTAGTCAGGGCATAGAACATCAGGGAGCACGCCAGTCCATGTCCCTGATAACGGACATCGACCGCCAATTGGCCGAGCAGGATAGTGGGCAGGGGATCGGGACGGTTGCGCTGTTGGGATTTTGGCAGGTAGGCGCGTTGCACCTGCGCGGCGCTCAGGGACACATAACCGGCGATGGTACCCGTTTCGGCATCACAGACCACGCTGGTGTGCCAACAATATCCTTTTTGGGGCCGACACGTGTGGCGTTCCATGCCATGAACTTAGAGTCGTATGCGTCGAAATTATCGCAATGACTGGCGAGCGCCATGAAATATTTGGCACCGGCCGCTACATACAGGTCAAGTAAGTCGCCCGGATCCCAGTTTTCCGCCTTCCAGAGATTATTGATTTCCATAAAGCCGGTGTCGGCCGGATGCCCGTAGGTTTTGAGGTGATGATCGTAGCAAAGCTCGCCCTGAAGGTACATGCGGCGGGCATACCAGTCGCCTTGCTCAGGCACACATTGCGCTGACCAATGTGCCCAAATGCCAAACTTAGCGTCACGAAACCATTCCGGCACCTGATAGTTTTCGCTCAATGACGGCCAGTCAGCTTTGAAAGGGCCGGATGCCGGTGCATCAAAGGCTTGCGCGTTCGCTTTGTGGGTAACCCCAATTGTGGCACAGGCTGCCGCTGAGACAAGCAATTGGCGTTTGCTAATGTGCATGGTTTCCATATCCCTTTTTTTAAATCTGCCTTGACACGACCCGTTTAGCAAGTCTGCTTTTACGGAACGAAATGAGCAGAATTAAAGGGCTAAGCTTAGACGGTCTCAAGCAGAGGCTGGCTTTAGGTGCCGGCCTCCGCTTGAGCCATTGAGGTGGTTTAGCCCTAACCGTCGTCGCTGTTCACATTGCCGGAGCCAATCACCGAGCTGTCGAGACTGGCGGGCTTGCCTTTCAGATTCACGTCGCCAGAGCCAGCAATATCGGCCTTGACCTTACCTGTGGCATGAACGCTGGCGTTGCCCGAGCCGGCAATGCCGATATCGGCATCGGTGGCCTGCACATCGCTTAAGTCTGCATCACCACTGCCGGCAATATTCAGCTTTAGGCTCTGGGTGTGGCCATTGGCGCGTATATCACCGCTGCCGGCAAGACTGACATCCATAGTGGGTTGATCATAGGCCTGTACACTCAGATCGCCGCTACCGTTCAGGTTAAAATGGCTGACCTTGGGAGCGATAATGGTGATGTCAATTGTACCATCGTAGGTTTGCATATTAAAACCCGTCTTGTCCCATTTGGCATTGAAGGCGGTAGTGACAGACTTATCAAAGCCTTTGCGCATGCTAAGGCGGCCATTTTCAATTAAAACCCCATCAATAACAAATTGCGGGCCGGTAATGACGACCGAAGGCACATCGCCCTGGGTAAAGGTGACATTGGCGGGTACATTGACGCTTAAGGTATCCGAGCCATCCCAGATGAGGGTCTTGGTGGTTTGGGTGTCGGAGACTGCTTTCGTGTCCTTACCGAAATGGATACGGCTTTGGTCCTTGATCACATCCCAGTTCCAGCCGGTTGTGCCGATCTGATAGGAAACAAAGGCAGAGGCACCTGCCAGACAGGCCAGCGATAAAATTGCCGCAAGGGCTGAGAATATAAAGAGTTTGCGGATCATGACGGGGTTCCTTAATCCTGAGCCAGAACGGGTTTAAGCACGCGGTAATGCAGGCGGGCGAACCAGACGAGGCCATTGACCAGCCAGATCGTCAAAGCCAGTGTCAGAGCGCCGACAGCAGCTGCGCCCAACATGGTACCAAACCCACCCAGAAGGGCGGCGCCAATGCCACCGGGCAGGCCCATAAACGGCCCGGCGGCAAACAAAACCCCGCCACCGATAAAGGCGCCGATCGAGGCGGCAAAAATGCCGATCAAGGTGCCGCCAACGCCGCCCAGCAAGGGCAGAAGGACAATGATATCGAGCGCCCCCAGTCCCAATATGCCGATAATGGCGGTAACGGCCGATGAGGGCGTCTTGACCTCATCCCAGCTTTTGACATTGGCTTCGGCCTTAAGCTCACGCGCTAAGCGTTCCGGATTGCCGAGCGCCTGAGCCACTTCGGATTCGGCGCGGCCCTCGGCGGCGGCATCCTTGAAATGGCTTTCGTAGTCGGCCATGATTTCTTTGAGGGTGGCGGGGGGTAAGCCCTTCAGGCCCTTACATAGCCTGTCCAGAAATTCGATACGGGTCATAGGGTTCAGGCCTCTTCTAAAGGTGAGGGTGCGGGCAATGGGATGTCTTCGCTGAGGAGCTCATCGACGGAAGACGTAAAGCCGCGCCATTCTTCGCGTTGTGCCGACAGGGCGGCACGGCCGGCATCGGTCAGTTTGTAATATTTGCGCGACGGGCCGGTGGCGGACTCGACCAGATAGGTACTGACCAGTCCGTCGCTCTGCATGCGTCGCATAAGCGGGTAAATCGTGCCCTCGCCCATACCAATGGCATCGGACAGGCGGCTGGCGATCTCATAGGCATAGCTCTCGCCACGCGCCAGAACGGCCAGCACACACAGGCCCAGAACACCTTTTTTCAGTTGTATATCAATAGCTTCAGGCATGTTTGCTCACATAAGCCTCCTATAGGCGTTATGCCGTCCCTTTGGGCGGCCTGCTAGCTACATATCGCAAGCTACCTGTTGATGCAAGGTACATATCATTAAATAGTAGTAAGGTTATGGTGAGGGCTAGCCCTCGCGCGTGGCATAAATGTCACAGAACTGAGAATTGATTTTAGCCTTGCCGCCACATACCTCAGATTAGGTATGCGCCGTAAAAATAGGGTGGTTATATTTTTTGAGTCTTAATTATTATATTTTAACAGGGACTTATCTTATGAAAGCCAAACTTTTCTTTGTCGCGTCTGCTGTGACGCTTGCGTGTTTCGCCTGTCAGGCCCAGGCCCAGGCTCAGGACAATGGCCAGCGTTTTGCCTTAGGCGTGCAGGCCGGCACGCTCGGTTTCGGTGCCACGGCACAATATAAGGCTTTGGACAGGCTGGTGCTGCATGCTGACCTCAATACGCTGGATGTGGACAAGACTTTCAGCTCGGACGACGATCTTGATTATGGCGGCAGCCTGAAACTGTCTTCCGTTTCCATCGCGGCTGATTTGCACCCGTTAAATAACAGCTTTTTCCTGTCTGCCGGTTTTGCTTCCGGAACAAAAGACGCCACGCTGAAAACGACGCCAGCCTCCAGTCAGGAAATTGGCGATGATGTCTATACGCCGGAGGAAATCGGCACCCTGACCGGTAAGGTCAGCTTCCCCGAAAGCAGCACGGTTCTGGGACTGGGTTATGATTCGACCTTCTATAAGAC
>JBAWDM010000151.1:0-10671 GCA_049590735.1 Asticcacaulis sp.
CCACGCGCATGAAGCAGGACGTGTCGGAAATGGCCTATATGATTGACGAATATCTGGCCTTTGCGCGCGGAGAGATGTCGGAAAATACCGACAGCGTCTCTGTGCGGGCCCTGATGGATACGATCACGGATAATGTCAAACGCGCGGGCCACAAACTGCAAACCGAGCCATTGAACGAGGACTTGCGCGTCACCATTCGTGAACTGGCGGTGCAACGCGCCCTCACCAATCTGATTATGAATGGGTTTCACTACGGTAAACATGTCGGCTTTCATGCCCTTATTGACACCGTGCCGTCTGAAAATAAACGCACCCTGCATCTGATTATTGATGATGACGGGCCAGGCATTGTACCGGAAAAACGCGAAGAGGCCTTTAAGCCCTTTTCCCGCCTCGATGAATCGCGCAACCAGAATATCAAGGGGGTCGGGTTGGGGCTGGCCATTGCGCGGGATATTGTCCGCAGTCATGGCGGGGAGCTGACACTGGATGTCAGCCCCTTAGGTGGCTTGCGCGCCATTGTCAGCCTGCCCGTGGCCTGAGGACAAAAAAGCATCCGCGCCCTCAGACGCAGATGCTTTTTTCACGACCACGACATCAAGTCTTTAGAACTTGGCAGACACACCCGCGCGCCAGGTGCGGCCATAAAATTCGTTCTCAACCAGTTGATGCTCATTGCCAATATAACGGCGCCAGACGGCTTCGTTGAGGTTCTTGCCTTCGACAAAGACCTGCCAGTTTTTATTAACCGCATAGCCGATCTTCAGATCAACCTTGCCCCGTCCGGCCGTATAGATATCTTCTGACGCATCAGAGCCCAGCGTATCGAGGAATTTCGAGCGATAAGAATAGGCGATACGTGCCGTCCAGTTGTACTTTTCATAGGTGATCTGGGCCGTACCGGTTGTCTTGGAGGTATAGATAAGCGGCACATCCCCCCGGCCCTGAGCGCCATCGGTCGATGAATCCTGCAAGGTCAGATTAAACGATGTGCCCAAACCGTCAAACGGTGCCGGCAACATGTCATATTGCATCACAAAGTTAAATTCGACGCCCGACACCTTGGCTGATTTCAGATTCTTGGGCTGGGTGATCATGGTGCCGTTATAGACCGTGCCATTGATCGTCGTATTGTCCGCCGTAAACTGGGTCTGGAAGATCGGGTCCTGAATATCCTTATAGAAGGCCGAAACCGCGACCATACCGCCGCGACCGAAATAGCGCTCAAAACCCGCATCGAGATTGACAGATTTCAGGGGATTCAAATCCGGATTACCGGCTTCCAGTTCGTCGTCATCGCGGCTCAGATTAACGGTCGGGGCCAGGTCGACATAGTTGGGACGGCCGATTGAGGTCGTGGCGGCAAAACGCACCAGTGTGTCTTCATTAAAATCATAACGACCAACCAGGGACGGGAAAAGGTCTGTATAGCTTTTCTTGCCAAAGCTGTTGAAACCCATATCCAGATCGGCCTCACTGGTGAAATCGGCGACATCAAATTCCTTACCGGCCGACTTGGTTTGTGTGTGTTCCACCCGCAAACCGGGCACCAGTGTCAGATTGCCGTTTTTAATCGTGGCCTGCAGATAACCGGCCATGATTTTTTCGCTGACATCATAGTCGCCACCCAGTTCATCAGGTACCGAGTCTTCAAGATTGAGTTCCAGCAGATCCTTTGCCGTGGCG
This sequence comes from Asticcacaulis sp., assembly GCA_049590735.1. Taxonomy (GTDB): domain Bacteria; phylum Pseudomonadota; class Alphaproteobacteria; order Caulobacterales; family Caulobacteraceae; genus Asticcacaulis. The sequence goes on from JBAWDM010000151.1 coordinate 1,687, forward strand.
TCATCAATCGATTTTTCAAAATTGACTGTGGGCCCGAAGGGATAGCGGCCATCATAGAGCGGATCGGCCTCATAGGACAGATAGTCGGACAGGGTCAGGCCCTTGGCGTCATAGAGACGATATTCAACATTGCTTTTCTTGTGGCGGTCTGAAAATTTCACGCCCATCTTCCAGGTCGTGTCGCCACCAAACAGGCTGCTTGGCAAGGTGTAATCGACCGATGCCTGATTCAGGGTTTCGCGATAATGATCGGACTCAAGCTCGGCTTCTTTCGACTTATACTTGCTCGCATCATACGCAGCCGCATCAGGGGTAATGATAAACATAGGATCCGACAGATCATAGCTGCCACCGACCTTTTTCTGCTCATAGCTGAAATTATAGCGGGGATCGTCGTCCTTATTGGCGGTGGAATGCGTAAAGTCAGCTTCTAACTTGCCTGCGCCCAGCGTGAACACACCGCCCAGATTGACCGTGCCGATATGCTCATCCTCAAAGCGGTATTTGGCATCGCGGCTAACCGTCACACCGTCATAGGTGCCGGTCGTCGTGCCGGGTTCAATCTCATCACCCAGCTTAACGCGGAACTGCTGGCGGCTTTCGAGATCGGTAAAGTGCGAAAATAAGGTGCGGGCGTAAAGATGCACATCGTCATTCGGCTTATAGTCGAAATTCAGCGCAGCGCCCTGACGGTTGCGAATGACGTAATAGTCGCGCAAACGCCAGTCATCCGGCACACCATCACTCCAGCCATCCGTGCCCTGAAAATTGTCAGACGCCTGCGGGCGGCGTGACGCATTTAAAGCCGCCACAACACCAAACTGGTTGTGATCGCCAAAACGTGTGCCTGCGCTGATATCGGCGTCATAAGACGTCTTATCATTCAACTCAATATAGCCTGCACTATAACGTGCTGAGATGAATGGCTTTTTACGGTCAAAAGCCGACAGAGTCTTAACATTAACAGCCCCGGCGATGGCATTGGCATCATATTCGGCCGTCTGGTTCTTGATAACTTCGATCGAGCCAATCAAACCCGTGGGGATGGTATCCAGTTTAACGGAACGCGTATCGGATTCCGGTGCCGCCGCATCCTGACCATTGATGCGCACCGCCGCCAGCGACGGATCAAGCCCGCGAATGACCACATAGCGACCTTCGCCTTGATCATCATCAACCGTCACCCCCGACATGCGTTCAATGGCTTCGCCGACATTCTGATCGGGCAGTTTACCGGCATCATTGGCCGTCACAACTTCACGGGTCAGGTCAGAGCTATGCTTTTGATCAAGCGATTGACGCTCGGCTGCGCGGGTGCCGAACACCAGCACCTCCACCGGCGCATCGGCCACGGCCACATCCTGAGCGTAGACGGCAGAAGACAAGCTCAGGGCTATGGGTGCCATAGCCACCCCCATCATCAGTGACTTAATCGAAAACATAAAAGACCCCACGGTTAAATTTTTCTAGTGCAATATGTGTATAGTTTGCTACTAGACATCATGTTGTCCTGTTAGTTTAGAAGTGTGATGGAAATGCAAAAACTATGTAAAGCTTTTGTGACAGTCTCTACTGTTGCATTACTTTCGGCTTGTTCAAATATAGATTCAGAACTTAAGTCTGACTCAAAATTAATGGCTACAGGCACAGGTACGCCTGTTCTGGCCGTTGCAGAAACTGAGGCTGTTGCCACCCACGCTCTCGATAGTGCCGATGATCCGGAAATCTGGGTGGACGCAAAAAATCCGGATCGCGCCCTGATTTATGCGACGGACAAAAAGGGCGGACTTTATGTCTATGACCTGAACGGCAAGCAGGTGCAGTTTCTGGCGGCAGGGCCGTTGAACAATGTTGATCTGCGCAACGGCTTAAGTCAGCAAGGCCTGCCGGATACAGTGATTGCCGCCTCTGATCGTGCCAGAAACGGCGCCCGTCTGTTCAAGCTAGATCCGGTCACACTGCAAACAAGCGAATGGGGTTTTGTGGCCATGCCGGCCAGTGAAGCCTATGGCTTTTGCATGGGCATCACCAAGGCCGGGCAACTGACCTTTATAATGGTCGGCAAGGACGGCGATGTGAGCCAGTCCCTCATCACCAGCGAAAATGGCGAACCGAAATCCACCCTGGTGCGTCAGTTCAAGGTCGGCACTCAATCCGAAGGCTGCGTCGTCGATGACGCAACCGGCCATCTCTATATTGCCGAAGAAAATGTAGCCCTGTGGCAATATAGCCTCGATCCGGCCCGTGGTTCTGAGCGCAAAGCGGTTGAAACCCTGCCCTCAGATAAGCTGGTGGCGGATATTGAAGGCCTGACCTTGCTGCATGACGGTGAGAAAACCTATCTGATCGCCTCATCTCAGGGTGATTCGGCCTTTGGGGTCTGGCGCGTAGACGGCAATAGCCCCGTGTATCAGGGCCGGTTCTCGGTCTTTCCGGGTCACGGCATTGACGCTGTCACCGGCACAGACGGCGTGGCCGGTTTTGGTGGGCAGATCGGCCCCTATGGCAAGGGTGTCGTCGTCATGCAGGACGACGCGGACACGGACGGAGAAGCCCCCGCCACGGTGCGCAAGCGTCAGAACTTCAAGATTGTCGACTGGAACGACATCCGAAAGGCACTGAAAATCGACTAGCCCAGTTCTTTTGAACGCTTATTGGCAGCGACAACGGCGGCGAGGATCAATTCATCAATCCCCTCGCCGTCTTTGCAAAGCACATCCAGCGCGGCCTGAGTCGTGCCGCCCGGTGAGGCAATATTCTTGATAAGGACATCGGGCTCTTCACCGGTTTCATCCAGCAAACGCGCCGCCGAAATCAAGGTGCCGCGCGCCAGATCACGGGCATGTCCATAGGACAGGCCATTGGCGCGACCAGCTTTTTCTAAAGCCCGCACAAAGGCATAGACATAGGCAGGCCCTGAGCCGGACACGGCGGTTGCCGGGTTAAGCAGGCTTTCGTCATCCAGCTCAACCGTCTGGGCCATGGGCGCAAACAGGCTGCGGGCTGCATCTAAAGAGGCCGGCCTGTCACCAAACAGGCTGGCCACGCCCTGTCCGGTTGCCATGCCGGTCGTCGGCATAACACGCCCGACCGGATGCCCCGCAAAGGCCTGTTGTAATTGCTCGACACGCACACCAGCCATAACCGACAGGATAACCGCGTCAGGGGCAATATTGCCCTTTAATATATCAGCGACCGCATGCCAGCCCTGCGGCTTGACGGCCAGTATGATCGTTTTGGCCGCCGACCAGTCTTCGGGCGGCACATTCAGTTTCGCACCGTCAGCGGCAAAGCTTTGTGCAAAATCGTTTGGCTTCAGATCAAGGATCATGACCTCACTTGCCTTGACGTGACCTTTGACGCGAAAGCCCTTAAGTATAGAAGATCCCAGCGCGCCTGCGCCAATCAACAGGACGGGTGTGGCTTCGGTCATAGTCTTTATCCTTAGTCTGAATGCAAATAATCAGCCGATTATAGGGGACGGGCGGACGTAAATCGACCCCTGCCTGCCACTTAAGCCTCTTGTGCGTTGTTTTTAAGCTTCGCCAATCGTCTCAAACAGGCAGGCGGCAAAGGCATCCACCGGCGTCATGGCCCCTTTGAACCAGAAATCAAAAGCCGGGAAAAAGCGATCCACCGCTTCGGCTGCACTGTTGATCATATGGGCACTGGCCATGACCGTGGCCCGTTCAAGCGGATTGACCGCCAGCGTATGTCTGAACACCACATCAAAGCCACCACCGGCCCCGGCTTCGGCATCGCGGAACACTTCGAAATGCCCGAACCAGACATGCTGATTGATCAGACAAAGCAGTTCATAAAGCCCGCCCAGACGGACTTCATCCAACGGTTTGTCCACGCCGCTTTCGACATCGAGCGAGCAACAAAGCTGCAAGCACTCGCCTTCGGGACGCCACGAAAACCACATCTCATAGGTACGCCAGTCTCCGGTCAGCGAAAAGCCAAGATCCCCTTCGGGTGTGCGTTCAAAATCCAGCCCTTCTTCGCTCAGGATGGACTCCACCATGTCAAGCGGATCAAAGGTGGCATCGCTGTCAAGGGCCTGTGGGGTATGCATATATCGGTTATCTCGTCTTAAAATTTACAATGGGCCCTCAGGCCTTATCAGCTCCGGGTTTGGGACCCGGTTTAGCAGATGTTTTCGGGGCAGCGGGTTTGGCGGCCTTTGCCTGTGCCTGCTGAAGGGCCACCAAAGTCGCCACCTGTGAGCGCAATTCCACCACTTCGGCCCGTAAGGCCTCCAGCTCATCACGGCGCACCAGATCCATATCAGCGACAAATTTATCCCCCTGCGCGCGAAAGGCCGATTTTGCCTCTTCGCCTGCGGCTTGCGCCAGACTCATGGCACCTGTGGTCATCTTGGCCAATTCGTCAAAAAAGGGGTTTTGGCTTTGCATAGTCTGCACTCCGGTAAATCTGAGACACAAAGCCTATATAGGCGCTTATCTCATCTGCTACAAAGTTTTTCATGATTCTGAACCCGTCGCCTCTCTTTTGTGGCGATCTTGTCTATTCCTTGCTAAAGGGACGCGTGGCCTGTTTTACGACTTGTGCCGCGCCTTTATCGTGTAAAAAAGAGATAGCCCGCATGCCCTTCACCCTGCCCGATATCGACCCCGTCATCGTCCATCTGGGGCCTGTGGCTATCCGCTGGTATGCGCTGGCCTATATTGCCGGCATAGTCGCGGCCTGGTTCTATATTTCGGCCTTGCTGAAAAAAAACAGCCTGTGGGCGCCGCGCCAGCCGCCGATGGCCACGGCGCAGCTTGATGATCTGGTGCTTTGGGTGATGCTGGGCATCATTCTGGGCGGCCGCATCGGCTATATATTGGCCTATGATACCTCAATCATCTGGAAAAACCCGATTGAGATGCTGGAAATCTGGAACGGCGGCATGTCCTTTCACGGCGGCTTTACCGGCGTGGTTGTGGCGTGCCTGTTGTATGGCCGCACGCAAAAATTCAGCACGGCACAACTGCTTAATCTGGGTGATGTGCTGGCCTGCGCCGCGCCGATCGGCCTGTTTTTCGGACGCCTTGCCAACTTCATCAATGGCGAATTATGGGGGCGCGTCACAGACGTGCCGTGGGGCATCGTTTTTTGTAACAAATATATTCTGGCGCAATATGGCACCTGCCCCGCCGGGCCTGATCCGCGCCACCCCAGCCAGCTTTACGAAGCCTTTGGCGAAGGTTTATTCCTGTTTGTCCTGTTGTGGGTATTGAGCCAGCGTTTCGGGCAACTGAAACGTCCTGGGCTTTTGATGGGTATTTTTATCGCCGGTTACGGCCTGATCCGCATCCTGCTGGAAAATGTGCGCAATCCGGATGCGCAGATGACCGATTTTCAGATCATCACTATGGGGATGATCCTGTCCGTACCGATGGTGCTTATCGGCAGCTTCTTTATCTGGAACGCTCTGCGTAAGCCCGTCCCAACGGCGGATGCCTGAGCATGTCTCTGAAACAGAGATTGATTGAGCAGATCACCTTAGAAGGGCCCATGCCGGTTGACGCCTATATGGCGCAATGTTTGCTCGATCCGCTGGATGGCTATTACAGCACCCGACCCACACTGGGCGTCGAAGGCGATTTTATCACCGCCCCCTTAATTTCGCAGATGTTCGGCGAAATGATCGGTATCTGGGTGGCGCAAACCTGGCTGGCCTTAGGCTCACCCGCCCGCTTTCATCTGGTGGAAATCGGTGGCGGCGACGGCACTTTGATGACGGATATATTGCGGGTTGCCGGACGGGTAAACGGCCTCCGTCAGGCCCTTAAGGTGGTGATGGTCGAGCCGTCAGAACCTTTGCGGGCCATTCAGGCGCAAAACATAGCCAATGGATTGTTTGTCACCGCACTGGATCAGGTACCCGAAGACAGGCCGGTTATTCTCATTGCCAATGAAGTCCTGGATTGCCTGCCGGCGCGACAATATATCCGCACCGAAGAGGGCTGGTTTGAGCGTTGCGTGGGCCTGCAAAATGATAAACTGGTTTTTGGGTTAGTACCTGCCCCCGAAGGGTTTAGCCTGTCGTTTGCGCCTGAGATCGGTCAGATCGTGGAAATATCGACCGCCCAGATGCGGTTTGCGGAAAATCTGGCGCTTTTGTTGCGGCAAACAACGGGCGCGGCGCTGTTGATCGACTATGGCCGCGATGTGCAAGGATGCGGCGATACATTACAGGCCCTGTATCGCCATCAAAAGCATGATCCCCTCGAAGCCCCCGGCCAGCATGACCTGACCGTATGGGCGGACTTCCCGGCCGTGGCCCGAAGCGCCACTAAATCGGGTGTAACCGTCAGCCCCATCATCAGCCAAAGCCAGTTTTTGCAACGTCTCGGCATAGACACGCGTCACGCGGCCCTGGCGGCGCAAAATCCCGCTCAGGCTGATAAGCTCAGGCGGCAATATGACCGCCTGATGCAGCCCGACCAGATGGGCACGCTCTTTAAGGTCCTGGGCCTCGCCTTTCCGGCCGATCTGCCTCTGTTCGGGCTTGACGCCCGCGACACTTAAATCCTGCACAGGAAAAACATCCTGCGGCCCTATCCCTGCCACACCGCGCTATTATAGACTGAGGCCCAAGTGCCATTGTCATCCTTCTTTCGTAACAGGCCCGCTCATGTTTCTTCCTTCGCGTATTTTGCATCCGCTTCTTGACCTTGCCCACATTCAGCACGGCTTTTTCACCCGTCAGGGCGGCGTGTCATCGGCCCCTTATGACTCATTAAATCTGGGTCTGGGTTCAGGGGATGATCAGGCCAGTGTGATGGAAAACCGAGCCCGTGTGGCCGCCAGCTTTGGCCGTCCGGAAAACTATCTGATAACGCTGCGTCAGGTACATTCCAACATAGCCGTCAAAGTCGCTGAGCCCTTTGGCGGAGACCGTCCCGAAGCCGATGGGCTGGTAACGGCGCGTGGCGGCATTGTTTTGTCGGCCTTGTCGGCCGACTGCGCACCGGTTCTTTTTTGCGATCCGCAAAGCCGCGTCATTGCTTCGTGTCACGCCGGCTGGAGAGGCGCGCTGGACGGGATTATAGAATCGACCCTGAAAGCCATGACTCAGCAAGGCGCCAAGATGGATCGCATTCGGGCGGTTATCGGCCCCTGCATCCAGCAGGCCTCTTATGAGGTCGGCGTGGATTACGAAGCCAAATTCCTCAAAACCGACCCGGACAGCAAAAGCTTTTTCATTGCCGGATCGGAGTCCGACAAGCGCCTGTTTGACCTGCCCGGCTATTGTCTGATGCGCCTGAAACGTGCCGGTATCGCTGAGACAGCCAGCACCGGCCACGACACCTGCGCCGACAGCGCTCAGTTCTTTTCCAACCGCCGCGCGCTTAAAACCGGCGAAAGCGATTATGGCCGCTTGATCTCCTGCATTATGATTCGGGCCTGAGTTAGCTCAGACGCCGCTAGGCTCGCCGCAAAGGCGGCGGCGCGTGGGCACGCTGCCAAAATTGCTAAAGAATTTTGGAACTAGTTTACTCTGTAAAAGCATTCAAAAATCTCAGGAGTTATCTCAAATGTGGCCATTGCCCCTTCGCTTGCCACATTTTTTATAGTTTTATAACAGTTAGGCCTTGAACCACAGGCCTCACCTGCTAAAAGCCGCCCATACACACATCGCGCCCAGCATCTACGGGAAATATCACCATGAAACTGCTTTCCGCCAATTCCAACCGGACACTGGCTCAGGCCATAGGTGATTATCTCGGCATGCCGCTCTGTCAGGCCCGCGTTCAACGCTTTGCTGACAACGAAATCTTTGTCACGATTGATGAAAATGTACGTGGCGAAGATGTTTTTGTCATCCAGTCGACCAGCTATCCGGCTAATGACAATCTCATGGAATTATTGATCTGTATTGACGCCCTGACACGCGCATCGGCGCGACGCATTACGGCGGTTATCCCTTATTTTGGCTATGCGCGTCAGGATCGCAAAACCGGCGGCCGCACCCCTATCTCAGCCAAGCTGGTGGCCAATTTGATTACCCGTGCAGGCGCACACCGTGTCCTGACCATGGATCTGCATGCCGGTCAGATTCAGGGCTTTTTTGACATACCTACGGATAATCTGGTGGCCATTCCCTTTATGGCCAAGGACATTCAGGCCAATTACAAGAACTTTGCCGAACTGATGATCGTATCCCCCGATGTCGGTGGCGTGGTGCGCGCCCGGGCTCTGGCAGACCGCATCGGGGCCGATCTGGCCATTGTCGATAAGCGCCGCGCGCGCGCCGGTGAATCCGAAGTCATGAATATCATCGGGGATGTGGCCGGTCGTGACTGTATCCTGTTCGACGATATTGTCGATTCCGCCGGCACGCTCTGCAATGCGGCCAAGGCGATTATTGATCAGGGTGCCGCCTCCATTTCGGCCTATGTCAGCCACGGCGTCCTGTCCGGCGAAGCCATGAACCGCGTTGATAAATCCGTGCTAAAAGAACTGGTGATCACCGACTCTATCGAAGCCACGGACGCTATCCGCAACCATCCCAAGGTACGTATCGTCAAGATTGCCCCCCTGATTGGTGAGGCCATGCGCCGTATTGCCAACGAAGAATCCGTGTCCAAACTTTTTGACTAAGCCGGTGCGCCCCCTGCACATATTGTCAAAACAGTTACGCAGATATCCGGGCGCATTAACTATCTACTTTATTGTTTTTTAATACAAATTAAAGATATTTGGCCGCTTGCCGTTAACCCTTTAAATGACGCCTTGTCATAATTTCGGCGCTTTTGCTATTGAACACTGCGCCACACAGTTTATGCCTTGCACAGGCGATGTGTGTTTCGTCTCCATCATAAAAACACATCCCGTTCTCTGATAATGAACTGTGGCAAATTAGAATTCAAAGGGAAGTTCGCGTATGAAACTGGCATCTGGCAAGCGCCTTTACACCCACCTGACAGGCCTGGGACTAGCTATGCTTTTTGCCGGAAGTCTGGCCGGATG